>NZ_RJPX01000036.1:0-21027 GCF_003944325.1 Streptococcus mitis
GTAAGTTGCTAAAGATGCCTAAATTAAAATTTATAATAATTATTTTAAATTAAAGATAATCAATAGTCTAACTATTATAATTATTCTATAAATAGTATATAATTAGGTAAAAAGTGGATATTAAATCCATAAGTTCCTGAAACATGAAGATGACAATAGATTGTCGAACTAGTTTCGTTGAGGATTGTGTTTGTTTAATAAAATTAATTTATAGTCCTGAAATAATGTTAATATTAAATCAGTTTCAATTCAAACTTGATTTTTTCTGTTTTCTATTATTTCTTGATATAATAAAAAGGGATTTTTAAAAATGAAGATAACAAAAATTCAAAAAAGGAAATAGCGTTGATTCATTTTTTAATCTTGTAAATGATTATAATACCATTGTCGGCTCAACTGGCCTATCAGGAGATTTCACTTCCTTTACTCACACAGAATACGATGTTGAGAAAATTAGCAACCTTTGGAATCAAAAGAAGGGCGATTTCGTTGGTGCCAACTGCCGTATAAATAGTTATTGTCTTTTGAAAAATTCAGTCACCATTCCAAAGCTTGAAAAGAATGACCAATTGCTTTTCCTAGATAACGATGCGATTGATAAGGGAAAGGTCTTTGATTCACAAGATAAGGAAGAATTTGATATTCTATTTTCGAGAGTTCCAACTGAAGCAACTACAGATGTCAAGGTTCACGCTGAAAAGATGGAAACATTCTTCTCCCAGTTTCAATTTAACGATAAAGCTCGAATGCTATCTGTAGTCTTACACGACAATCTGGATGGTGAGTATCTATTTGTAGGCCACGTTGGAGTCTTAGTGCCTGCTGATGATGGTTTCTTATTTGTAGAGAAATTGACTTTCGAAGAACCTTACCAAGCGATTAAATTTGCTAGTAAGGAAGATTGTTACAAGTATTTAGGCACCAAGTATGCGGATTACACAGGTGACGGACTGGCTAAGCCTTTCATCATGGATAATGATAAGTGGGTTAAGCTTTGATAGTGGTAAGATATGACAGTAATCCTAGGACATTTCTTTAGAGTATTACACATATTTTCAAAACAGTCCGTTTGTAGTTTTATCTGGATTGGTATATAATTTAACTTAGTAAAAATAGGAGGACTAAACGAATGGAATTAACAGATTTTACAGAAAAAGAACAGGAAATGATTAAGAAGGGGCTGACTACGTCTAAAATTAGTGACAAGGAAACCGCTGAGAAGATTCTTGCGCTTGTCCCACAAGACTTGATTAAGCGAATCCCGTTTTTCGTCAGAAAACATGCTACGACACGCACCATTAAACGCATTTCAATTGAACACCCTGAACTCTACGCTGCAGCTCAAACAAGTGGTGAAATCCCAGAAAAGGAACGCGAAGAATTGCGTCAGATTATCACAACTATCTTTGAACAAAAGATGAATAAACATAGTATTAAGTAGAGAATGAAAATATATTTTATAGGCGGTCTGGGAAGCAATGTTTATCATAGCAAGAATTTTCTTCAAGAGCTAGATTTGCAGGTCTGTTTTCTAAATCCGTATGAAAAGCATCTTCGAGATGAAACAGAATTGAAAGCATGGTTTAAAAAGGAAATAGTAGAGGAAGAATCTATCTGTCTGATAGGCCATTCTCTTGGAGGGGATTTGGCTCGTTATCTCGCATCGGAATTTGAAGAAGTAAAGAAACTGATTCTTTTGGATGGTGGCTATCTAGATTTAGATAAGATTTTACCTTTGGATATAGAGTTAGAGGAAACTAAAAACTATATTGAATCTCAAGTTGTTTCGGACTTAAATCTTCTTATTTCTAAAGAAAAATCCGAAGCAAAGTATTGGTCAGAAAATATGGAGGAAGCTGTAAGACAGTCCTATCACTGGAATGCGAAGTATAATAGATATGAGTTGGCTATAAATTATGAAAATATAGAAGCGATCCTCCGCCTACGGCGGAAAATACAAGCTTTCAAGAGAGAAGTGGGGGATACCTTGTTTATCAGTCCTCGCTATCCTAATGAAGCTAGATGGAGAGAGGAAGCCTTAAAAGAATTGCCAGATTATTTTGATACTATTTTTCTAGAAAACGTTAGCCATGAAGTTTATACTGAAGCACCCAAAGAAATCGCTAGTCTGATTAATGAATGGCTCTCTTGTTCTCACTGAGCGACTTGTATTACTTGAAATGGTATAAGATTTAAAATAGCGGCATTAATAACTTTTCAAAACCATAATATTCTTTTGCTCTGATATAGATTGTTACGGGAGCGAATTATCCTGCCATTGTAATTACCGTAATTATTTGTTATAATATATCAAAGGAGAAAATCAGATGGTAGTAAAAACAAGAAAACAAGGAAATTCAATCACCATTACGATTCCAAGTGAATTTAATATTCCAAGTGGTGTAAAGTACGAAGCTAAATTGTTACCAAGTGGTGAGATTATCTTTACTCCTGAAGAATTGGATCAGCAGGTTTCTTATGTATCTGATGAGGCCTTTGACTTAAATTTAGATAAAATCTTTGACGAATACGACGATGTTTTCAAAGCTTTGGTGGAAAAATGACAGTCTATCTAACAGAAAAGCAAATTGAAAAAATAAATTCTTTAGCAATTCAGCGGTATTCTCCAAATGAGGAAATTCAAACTGTTAGTCCTTCAGCTTTAAATATGATTGTCAATTTACCAGAACAATTTGTCTTTGGAAAGCCTCTTTATCCAACAATTTTTGATAAAGCAACAATACTATTTGTCCAATTAATAAAGAAGCATGTTTTTGCCAATGCTAATAAACGAACTGCTTTCTTTGTTTTAGTAAAATTTCTGCAATTAAATGGCTATCGTTTTACTGTTTCTGTTTAAGAAGCAGTAAATATGTGCGTGACTATCGCAGTAGAATCCTTAACAGATGAAAGCTTAACCACTTACGTCAAATGGGTCTCTGAACATTCGTCTAGAATTAATGGAAAAAATTAAGCTCAACTATTCAATTCTTGTAAGTATAAATAAAGAGACAATATTAGAAATCTGTAATGCAGAAACGAATATTGTCTCTTTTTATTGATGAGTGAGAGTTTCTGGCGTCTTCCTACATCTCGTATAAACAAAAAACGAACAGGCTCTTCTTATTTAATCAGAAGAGAACTTGTTCGTTTTGTCTTTTTATTCTTTTAAAACACGCGATACACATAGGGATTTTCTGGTTTATCGACTTTAGTAAAGCTGTCGATTTCCAAGGTTGGGAGATTTTGTTTGAGTTCTTTATGATAGTGATTGACCAGTTTTCCTTTGGCTGTTATCCAGGTGTTGTTCTCATATTGACGGGTATTTCCCTTGGTCAGCAATCCATACACACCAGAATCTGCGATACAGTGAATAATGCCGAAGCGGAACAGAAATTGACTATTAGCATGACTGGGGTCATTATAGACAAAGCCTGTGAACTGGACCGTCTTGCCCTCAAATTCATCTGGATAGTCGTAGATGGCTTCCATGACTTCCATATAGTTTTCATTCGTGATTTGAATGCTATCTTGGGACAAGTATCTATCCGCTACCGTTCGCATTTCCTTTTCATAGGCTGTTTTTGAAAAATAAGAACTGGTATCTGGTTTCAAATATTGACTTGTCGTCCCTTCGCTTGTCTGAATGGCTTGATCCGTTCCTTCCGATAGTGGAAAATGATAGCCTTTAGCAGAAACGGTCTGAGAATCCAAACTAACAGTTGGGAAAGTTACACCGACGACAATCGGAATGGTCAGAAGAGCAATACTCGTCACCTTTGCTAATCGGCTATTTAGATGACTGTGGATTTTGACTTGCTTCATCCAGATATACAGCTGGACGATTGCCAAGATAAAGGAAAGCACCATAGAAATATAGGCCAGATAGGAATAGTGCATGTTGATGTACTGGTTTAATTTTCCCGACAGATGGAGATAAATGGTCAGTTCAAAATAGCCAGCTAAAACTAAAAATCGAATCATAGGATGACTCCAATCAAGAGAGAATAGACTAAGACAACGAGTGTCACAATCATAATGAAGTGACTGATAAATCGTGCTTTCAAGTAATTTTTCATCATGAGAATATTTTTGATATCCAGCATTGGACCAATGACGAGAAAGGCCAGAACTGGTGCCAAGCCGAAACTCGAGAGAAGAGAAGCTCCGATAAAGGCATCCGCCTCACTACAGAGAGAAAGAAGAAAGGCCAAAAGCATCAAGAGCAGAATGGCAAAAAGAGGGGTTGCGCTGATAGAAGTCAGAATCCGAGTCGGAACATAGACCTGTATAACAGAGGCGAAGAGACAGCCAAATACCAAATAACGCCCAGTATCAAAAAATTCATCAATGGCTTGCACAAAGACCTGAAAAACTTTTTTTGCAGGATTCAAATGAGAAAAATCGTGCTCATGACAGGCCAACCGATTTTCTTTTTGAATCGGTTCTTGCCAGAAAAATCCTAGAAAAATCCCAAGTATCACAGCTACAAGAATGGAACCAAGAGCTCGTAACAGAGCGACATGGAAGGAGTTGCCAAAGGCAGAATAGGTCGCAAATAGAACAATAGGATTGATAACAGGTGCTGTCACAAGAAAGGGAACGGCCGTGTAACTGGGAACCTTTTTTTCCAGAAAACGATTGATAATGGGGACGATTCCACATTCACAAGAAGGGAAAAGTATCCCGACAAAGGTCCCAAAAAAGATTCTCCCCCAACGATTTCGAGGGAGAAAATGATAAACCTTTTCAGGTGTGATATAAACCTCAATCAGCCCTGAAACAATACTTCCTATCAGAACGAAGGGTAGGGCTTCAATGATTATAGAGAGAAAAATAGCCCCAGTCTGAAGCACGCTAGATGGGAGTTGTTGGAAAGCAGTCATCTAGTTTTTCTTTTCTGCTTTGGCTTTTTTCTCTTTGTCATCAGGGAAAGTGACTTGTTTCAAATCAGGGAGTTTAGCAAACTCTTCAAACATCTTGTCCAAGTCATCAGTTTTTGTAAATTTTACAGCCATAGGTGTACCTCGATTCTAAATTCTACCTCTATTATACTATTATTTTGAGGAAAAGGAAAAAGTTAAAATTGAGTATCTAACGAATAATAGAGCTTGATATATCCTAATATACACCATAATTGTGATATAATAGTTGTGGAATAACGGAGGAAATGATGGAACACTAAAAAATCGGTCAGGTTACCGATGAAGTAAAAAATTTTTTGATATTGTTCTTGAAGCGAGCGACATAAAGGTCAACAAAGACGGTTTGAGAAGCCATATGATAAAACGCCATCACAATGATGTGATTCATCATATTGAAGACCTGGAACTCATACTAAGGAACCCAGATTTCGTTGGGGTCAATCCACGAGAGAAAGATGCTAGTTTTGAATACGTAAAAAGATTTGATGATAATGTTCTTGTTGCCATCAAGTTACATAAAAGCGGCGATTTCTTTTATGTTCCGACCATGTATCGCTTACAAGATTTCAAGTTACAAAGTCGTATCAAGTCTGGTAGATTGAGAAAGCTTGACCAAAAAAGTAGATAGTGCTAGAATAAAGTTAACGAGAGACATTTGAGGGCAGAAAGGTTCCTGCCGCACCTTGAAAAAGGTATCTGAGATGCTGGGTACACCGACCAGCCAAGTGTCCGTTATTTCAAAGGAGGGAGCTTAAATGCTCCTTTTTTGTTTAAAAATTTCAAAAAAGATTATCCCCACCGCAGGCTTAGGCTTGCGATTTTTATTTGCTCTGAAAATTGATTCATTAACTTCAACAAATAGCTTTATAAAGCGTTTTGTAAAAAATAAAAACAGTGAAATTACTCATAGATTCTTTTGTAATCTAGTAGAATTTTAAATTGAAACCTTCTCAATAAATAGAATATTGAAATGAAGGAAATTTATTCACCAACTTATGTTTTAAAATTGTAAGAGCTAATTTGAAACGTTTAGCTTGTGGTATAATAGATTCATGGATAAAAAATATGAAAAAATCTCTCAGGATTTGGGAGTAACTTTAAAGCAAATTGATACCGTTCTAAGTTTAACAGCTGAAGGGGCGACAATTCCCTTTATCGCGCGTTATCGGAAGGATATGACTGGTAGTCTGAATGAGGTGGCGATTAAGGCTATTATTGACCTAGATAAAAGTCTGACGAACCTCAATGATCGTAAAGAAGCTGTCTTAGCTAAGATTCAAGAACAAGGCAAGTTGACCAAGGAATTGGAAGAAGCTATCTTAGCTGCCGAAAAATTAGCAGACGTTGAAGAACTCTATCTTCCTTACAAGGAAAAGCGTCGGACCAAGGCAACCATTGCCCGTGAAGCCGGACTCTTCCCACTTGCTCGCTTAATCTTGCAGAATGTAGCGGACTTAGAGAAAGAAGCTGAGAAGTTTGTCTGTGAAGGATTTGCGACAGGGAAGGAAGCTTTGGCTGGTGCAGTTGATATCTTGGTCGAAGCCTTATCGGAAGATGTGACACTGCGCGCTATGACTTATCAAGAGGTGTTGAGACACTCTAAACTTACTTCTCAAGTTAAGGATGAAAGCCTTGATGAAAAGCAGGTTTTTCAGATTTACTATGATTTTTCAGAGACAGTTGGAACTATGCAAGGTTATCGTACTTTGGCCCTCAATCGTGGGGAAAAACTTGGTGTCTTGAAAGTCAGTTTTGAACATGCGACGGACCGTATTCTAGCTTTCTTTGCTGCTCGTTTCAAGGTCAAAAATGCCTATATTGATGAAGTTGTCCAACAGTCAGTTAAGAAAAAGGTCTTGCCTGCTATTGAACGCCGTATTCGGACAGAATTAACTGAGAAAGCGGAAGAAGGGGCTATCCAACTCTTTTCTGATAATCTGCGCAATCTTCTCTTGGTTGCTCCGCTGAAAGGGCGCGTGGTTCTTGGATTTGACCCTGCCTTTCGTACAGGTGCCAAGCTAGCCGTTGTTGATGCAACTGGGAAAATGCTGACAACTCAGGTTATTTATCCTGTTAAACCAGCATCAGTTCGTCAAATCGAAGAGTCCAAGAAAGATTTGGCAGACCTGATTGGTCAATACGGCGTGGAAATTATTGCTATCGGAAATGGGACGGCCAGTCGTGAAAGTGAAGCCTTTGTGGCCGAAGTTCTTAAAGAGTTTCCAGAAGTCAGCTATGTTATCGTCAATGAAAGTGGTGCTTCTGTCTATTCTGCCAGCGAACTAGCTCGTCAGGAGTTTCCAGACTTGACCGTTGAAAAGCGTTCGGCTATCTCTATCGCTCGTCGCTTGCAAGATCCCCTTGCGGAATTGGTCAAAATCGATCCTAAGTCAATCGGTGTCGGTCAGTATCAGCATGATGTCAGTCAGAAGAAACTATCTGAAAGTCTGGATTTTGTCGTGGATACCGTAGTGAACCAAGTCGGTGTCAATGTCAATACAGCCAGCCCTGCTCTTCTTTCCCACGTAGCTGGACTTAATAAAACCATTTCTGAAAATATTGTCAAATACCGTGAGGAAGAAGGAAAAATCACTTCACGCGCTCAAATCAAGAAGGTTCCTCGTCTGGGAGCTAAGGCCTTTGAACAGGCAGCTGGGTTCCTCCGTATCCCTGAAAGTAGCAATATCCTTGATAATACAGGGGTTCACCCAGAAAACTATGCTGCCGTTAAGGAACTTTTCAAACGCTTGAATATCAAAGATTTGAATGAAGAGGCCCAAAGCAAACTCAAGTCGCTTTCAGTCAAGGAAATGGCGCAAGAGCTAGACCTTGGTCCCGAAACTCTTAAAGATATCATTGCAGACCTTCTCAAACCAGGTCGAGATTTCCGTGATTCCTTTGATGCACCTGTGCTTCGCCAAGATGTCCTAGATATCAAGGACTTAGTGGTTGGGCAGAAGTTAGAAGGAGTAGTGCGTAATGTCGTTGACTTCGGTGCTTTTGTTGATATCGGAATTCATGAGGATGGTCTCATCCATATTTCTCATATGAGTCGCAAATTTATCAAACATCCTAGCCAAGTGGTGTCCGTCGGAGATTTGGTGACCGTTTGGGTCAAGAAAATCGATACTGAACGGGAAAAAGTTAATCTGTCGCTCCTGGCTCCAAATGAAACTGACTGATTACGTTAAGCAGGTTTCGCTAGAAGACTTCGGCAGACCTTTTATCCATCAAGCCCAGTGGAATTCTCGTCTACGTTCGACAGGTGGGCGATTTTTCCCAAAAGATGGTCATTTAGATTTCAACCCCAAGGTTTATCAGGAACTGGGGTTGGATGTTTTTAGGAAAATTGTCCGACATGAACTCTGTCACTATCACCTCTATTTTCAAGGGAAGGGCTATCAACACAAGGATCGGGATTTTAAGGAACTGTTGAAAGCAGTGGATGGATTACGCTTTGTACCGTCCTTGCCCAATAGCAACTCCAAACCAATCAAGCTTTATCGTTGCCAATCCTGCCAGCAAACTTATCAGCGCAAGCGTAGGATTGATACCAAACGCTATCGCTGTGGACTTTGTCGAGGAAAGTTGCTACTAGTAAATCAGCCTGAGGACCGATGAAGGCCAAGCTTGTCCGTGATATACTATGTCTAACCTAGCAGAAAGAGGAAATAACATGAATAGTAAATTTTATAAAATGAGACGAAATCGTATGATTTCAGGAGTTCTGGCAGGTCTGTCAGACAAGTGGAACTTTGATGTTACCCTTGTTCGTTTCTTGTTTGCTATTTTTACAGTCGCAAACTTTGGCCTTGGTGTGATTATCTATATCATCCTAGCTTCTGTCATGCCGACTAAGGAAGAAATCGAAGCAGAGATGTATGGAACAGGCCCACGGAAACGCAAAGAAGCCCAAGCCATTGAAGAAAATGATGGATGGTTTTGGTGAGGTAGGAACAGTTATTTTACTGTTAGTCTATAGATTCGACTAATCTATTTTAACATTTCTTGAACCCTTGTATCTGCAAGGGTTTTCTTCTTACTTTCTTTTTATGGTAAAATATTTCTAATAAAATATCTACATTTCCCCCAATCTTACAAAAATGTAAGATTAAAGTCTCTTTTGTAAGGTTAGGTTATGGCAAGCGGTCTTTTTTTGATGTAAACTAGACTCATAAAGAACAAAGGAGTAACATCATGAAACAAATCTTACATAAGAAAACAAGAAAACCAAGCCACAAAGATATCGAGCGTGTTCAGCTAGGATGCGCTATGATGCAAGCTACATTTCATTTGATGGGATATTAAGAAAGGAGATTCTCATGACACTTTTAGATGTAAAACACGTTCAAAAAATTTATAAAACTCGTTTTCAGGGCAACCAAGTAGAAGCCCTCAAGGACATTCACTTTACCGTAGAAAAGGGTGACTACGTTGCCATCATGGGGGAGTCTGGTTCTGGTAAATCAACTCTTCTCAATATCCTAGCTATGCTGGATAAACCAACTCGTGGTCAGGTTTATCTGAATGGAACTGATACAGCAACCATTAAAAATTCACAGGCTTCTAGCTTCCGTCGTGAAAAATTAGGATTTGTCTTCCAAGACTTTAACTTGTTAGATACTCTGTCTGTTAAAGACAATATCTTGCTTCCCCTTGTCTTGTCAAGAAGACCCATTACGGAAATGATGAAGAAATTGGTGGTAACAGCTGAGAATCTAGGCATCAACCAATTGCAAGAGAAGTACCCTTATGAGATTTCAGGTGGTCAAAAACAACGTGTAGCAGTAGCACGCGCTATCATCACAGAACCTGAAATTCTCCTTGCGGATGAGCCAACAGGTGCCCTTGATTCCAAGTCATCTGCAGCTTTGCTGGATGTTTTTGACGAAATCAATGAGCGTGGCCAAACCATTCTCATGGTAACTCACTCAACGGCAGCAGCCAGCAGGGCTAAGCGTGTACTTTTTATCAAGGACGGCATTCTTTACAATCAAATCTACCGTGGAGAGAAGACAGAGCGTCAGATGTTCCAAGAAATTTCTGATACCTTGACTGTCATGGCAAGCGAGGTGAATTAGTATGTTTCGATTAACCAATAAGTTAGCGGTGTCGAACTTGATTAAAAACCGCAAACTCTACTATCCTTTTGCTCTGGCTGTTCTCTTGGCAGTCACCGTCACCTATCTCTTTTACTCCCTGACCTTCAATCCCAAGATTGCAGAAATTCGTGGAGGAGAAACCATCCAAACAACACTTGGATTTGGTATGTTTATCGTTACACTTGCGTCAGCTATTATCGTCCTCTATGCCAATAGTTTTGTCATGAAAAACCGCTCCAAGGAACTGGGGATTTATGGCATGTTGGGCTTGGAAAAGCGTCATCTGATCAGTATGACCTTTAAGGAGTTAGTGGTATTTGGAATTTTAACTGTTGGAGCAGGTATCGGTATTGGAGCCTTGTTTGACAAGTTGATTTTCGCTTTCCTACTCAAACTGATGAAATTAAAGGTAGAACTAGTTGCTACCTTCCAGATGAAAGTTGTCATTACAGTACTTCTTGTCTTCGGTTTGATTTTCCTAGGTCTCATGTTCCTGAATGCTCTTCGAATCGCCCGTATGAATGCCCTTCAGCTCTCTCGTGAGAAAGCAAGTGGTGAGAAAAAAGGTCGTTTCCTATCTCTCCAAACTATTCTTGGTGCGATTAGTTTAGGTGGTGGATATTATCTTGCGGTTACTGTAAAAGATCCCCTTACAGCTCTAACAACCTTCTTCTTAGCTGTTTTGCTGGTTATCTTTGGTACTTATCTCTTGTTTAATGCAGGGATTACAGTTTTCCTTCAAATCTTAAAGAAAAATAAGAAATACTATTACCAACCAAATAACCTTATCTCAGTGTCCAACTTGATTTTCCGTATGAAGAAAAATGCGGTTGGACTAGCAACTGTCACAATTTTGTCAACAATGGTTTTGGTAACCATGTCAGCCGCGACAAGCATTTTCAATGCTTCAGAATCCTTTAAAAAAGTTCTAAATCCGCATGATTTTGGGATTACTGGACAAAATGTTGAAAAAGAAGACTTGGACAAACTCTTGAGCCAGTTTGCAAGTGATAAAGGTTATAAGATTAAAGAGAAAGAAGTGCTTCGTTACGCTTACTTTGGTGTTGCAAACCAAGAAGGTAGCAAGTTAACCCTTTTTGAAAAAGGACAAAATCGTGTCCAACCCACAACAGTTTTCATGGTATTTGACCAAAAAGATTATGAAAATATGACTGGCCAAAAATTGTCTCTATCAGGAAATGAGGTCGGACTCTTTGCAAAGAATGAGGGAGTTAAAGAACAGAAAGCTCTAACTCTAAATGATCATCAATTTTCTGTCAAAGAAGAATTTACTAAAGATTTCATTGTAAACCATGTTCCAAATCAGTTTAATATTTTGACTGCTGATTACAATTACCTTGTTGTACCTAATTTACAAGCCTTTTTGGATCAATTCCCAGATTCGGCTATCTATAATCAGTTTTACGGTGGTATGAATGTAAATGCCAACGAAGAAGAACAACTCAAGGTCGCTGAAGAATATGATAAATACCTCAATCAGTTTAATGCTCAATTAAACACGGAAGGTAGCTATGTTTACGGTAGCAATCTAGCAGATGCTAGTGCTCAGATGAGTGCCCTCTTTGGTGGTGTCTTCTTTATCGGTATTTTCCTATCCATTATCTTTATGGTCGGAACTGTTCTGGTCATTTACTACAAACAAATTTCTGAAGGCTATGAAGACCGTGAGCGCTTTATTATCTTGCAGAAAGTTGGTTTAGATCAAAAGCAAATCAAGCAAACTATTAACAAACAAGTTTTAACTGTTTTCTTCCTTCCTTTGCTTTTTGCCTTCATACATCTAGCCTTTGCCTACCATATGCTTAGTCTGATTTTAAAAGTGATTGGTGTAATAGATACGACTATGATGTTGACTGTGACCTTGTCTATCTGCGCTATCTTCCTCATCGCCTATGTGCTGATTTTCATGATTACTTCAAGAAGCTATCGCAAGATTGTACAAATGTAAAAAAGATACCTCGACTTCAAAATCGAGGTATTTCTTGTATTTTATACTCAATGAAAATCAAAGAGCAAACTAGGAAGCTAGCCGCAGGTTGCTCAAAGCACTGCTTTGAGGTTGCAGATAGAACTGACGAAGTCAGTAACCATATATACGGCAAGGCGAAGCTGACGTGGTTTGAAGAGATTTTCGAAGAGTATTAAATGCTGAAAAGTTGTCCGAGTAGGAAGGTAACTCCCATGGTCAAGAGACCGATAGCAAGGTTCCGAATCATAGCTGTTTTAGTTGGAGCTTTTCCAAGTTTAGCACTTGTATATCCAGTCACCAAGAGAGAAAGACCTACAATCAGGACAGTAGCAGGGATGCGGTATTCACTTGGGAAAATGGTCACTGAGAGCATTGGAGGCAAACTTCCAAGGAAAAAGGCAACAAAGCTAGAAATGGCAGCGTGCCAAGGATTGGTAAACTCTTCATACTCAATCCCATATTTTTCCTCGACCAGAGCCTTGAGTGGATTTTTTAGAAAGGCCTTGTTGGTCAAGAGTTGGGCAGAGGTTTCGCATTCTCCGTTTTGGATATAGGCAGCATAGAGGGATTTTTTGGCTAACTCTATATCTTGGTCTAGCAAGACTTGCTCACGCGCAACAGCTGCTTCCTCTGTATCTTTCTGAGTTGAAACGGATACGTATTCTCCACCAGCCATTGAAAAGGCACCTGCCAAGATAGCTGCGAAGCCTGATAAAAAGATAATCCAGATATTGGTCGTGGCACTGGCAACCCCGATAACCACACCAGCAATGGAAATAATCCCATCATTGGCACCAAGAACGCCCGCACGCAGGATATTTAAACGACCTGCAAAATTTGAATCAATTTCGTGATTTGTTTCTGACATATTATTCTCCTTTTATCCAGTATAAAGGAAAAATATAAGGAAATCAATCTTTTAAAACTATCTGAAAAAAGTTGCACGATTTTAATAATATAAAAATGTCGTCATCTTGTCTAATCTATCAAACACAGAAGGTAAAGAGTATAGAATGGCATAAAAGAATTTTAAATTAAAGACCATTATAATTTCGTTCACGTTATAATCGTTTACAAGAAAAGATTTATTGATATTTTTTACATAAACCAAAGAGTTTACGAACATATTTTTGTTTTTTATCAAAAAATACTTTACAAGTTCTTAAAAACATGATATAGTAATAAAGCTTAGAAAATGAGATGATGTTTTCTAGCAAATATAAACCCGAGTAAAAAATGCCTACGGACAGGCAGGGTTGAATGCCGAAGCGTGGTTGAAAAGCCACATTATTGATAGGGTTAAAAGCCTACTTTTATAAGTTGATGTTAGGACGTTTGTCCTAATTCATAAATTTTTAGTGTGGTGAAAGCACACGTCATCTTGTGAAACGATCAATAAAGTACGTAATATTTGCTACTAGAGAGTTAGGAAACATCAGGAACAGACATACTCAAAAGAAACAAACATAAAAACGTCAGAAGATTGCAGAGCAGGTGAAAACCTGCTCTTTTTTCATAAGTATCCTTTAGTTCCTTATTTATGGTGAGGTTCTAAAAATATGGAAAGGATTATGTCTTGAAAGAGTTAGATCAAAACCAAGCCCCAATTTATGAGGCCTTGGTCAAGCTACGCAAGAAACGGATTGTTCCCTTTGATGTTCCAGGTCACAAACGTGGACGGGGAAATCCAGAACTTGTCGAACTGCTAGGAGAAAAATGTGTTGGCATTGATGTTAATTCGATGAAACCCTTGGATAATCTTGGTCACCCCATTTCGATTATTCGGGATGCAGAGGAGCTGGCAGCTGATGCTTTTGGAGCTAGCCATGCCTTTCTCATGATTGGTGGAACAACTTCATCGGTGCAGACTATGATTCTGTCAACCTGCAAGGCAGGAGATAAGATTATTCTGCCACGAAATGTCCATAAATCTGCTATCAATGCGCTGGTTCTATGTGGTGCCATTCCCATCTATATAGAAATGAGTGTAGATCCTAAGATTGGTATCGCTTTAGGTCTTGAAAATGACCGAGTAACCCAGGCCATAAAGGACCATCCTGATGCCAAGGCCATTTTAATTAACAATCCTACTTACTATGGAATTTGTTCAGACCTCAAGAGTTTAACGGAAATGGCTCACGAAGCTGGCATGGTGGTTTTAGTAGATGAAGCCCACGGAGCGCACTTACATTTTACTGATAAACTTCCAATTTCTGCTATGGACGCAGGAGCTGATATGGCGGCGGTCTCTATGCATAAGTCTGGTGGGAGTTTGACACAAAGCTCGCTTCTTTTAATCGGGGAGCAGATGAATCCTGAATACGTTCGTCAAATCATCAACCTGACCCAATCTACATCTGCCTCTTACTTGTTGATGGCTAGTTTGGATATTTCACGTCGTAACTTGGCCCTTCGTGGAAAAGAGTCGTTTGAAAAGGTAATTGAGCTGTCTGAGTATGCTCGTCGTGAAATCAATGCCATTGGTGGTTATTATGCCTACTCAAAAGAGTTAATAGATGGTGTATCGGTCTGTGATTTTGACGTGACCAAGTTGTCAGTTTACACTCAGGGAATTGGCTTAACAGGTATAGAGGTTTATGACCTCCTGCGAGACGAATATGACATTCAGATTGAGTTTGGGGATATTGGGAACATATTGGCTTATATTTCGATCGGTGATCGCATCCAAGACATCGAGCGTCTGGTCGGTGCTTTGGCTGATATCAAGAGACTCTATTCTCGAGATGGTAAGGACTTGATAGCAGGAGAATATATTCAACCAGAGTTGGTGTTATCTCCTCAGGAAGCCTTTTATGCCCAGCGTAGAAGCCTATCCTTGGACGAGTCTGTTGGACAGGTCTGTGGGGAATTTGTCATGTGCTATCCTCCAGGGATTCCTATCTTGGCTCCTGGTGAACGCATTACACGAGAAATTGTCGACTATATCCAATTTGCCAAGGAACGTGGTTGCTCCCTCCAAGGGACGGAAGATCCTGAGGTCAATCATATCAACGTCATTAAGAGAAAGGAGAATTAGATGGATTTATGGTTTTCTGAAGTTCATACTCCAGATGTCAAATTGTCCCTGAGAACAGCCAAGCAACTCTACGCTGGTAAAAGTGAATGGCAAGATATCGAAGTCTTAGATACGCCAGCTTTTGGGAAAATATTAATCTTAAATGGTCATGTCTTGTTCTCAGATGCAGATGATTTTGTTTACAATGAAATGACGGTCCACGTTCCCATGGCTGTCCATCCCAATCCCAAGAAAGTCTTGGTTATTGGGGGTGGCGACGGCGGTGTTGCTCAAGTATTAACCCTCTATCCTGAGCTGGAACAAATCGATATTGTAGAACCTGATGAAATGTTGGTAGAGGTTTGTCGTGAGTATTTTCCAGACTTTGCTGCAGGGCTAGATGATCCTCGTGTTACCATTTACTACCAAAATGGGCTACGCTTTTTGCGAAACTGCGAAGATGATTATGATATTATCATCAACGATGCGACAGATCCCTTTGGACATACGGAAGGGCTCTTTACCAAGGAATTTTACGGCAACAGTTACAGAGCCTTGAAAGAGGACGGAATCATGATCTATCAGCATGGGAGTCCCTTCTTTGACGAGGATGAGTCAGCATGCCGAAGCATGCACCGCAAGGTTAATCAAGCCTTTCCAATTAGCCGAGTTTATCAGGCCCACATTCCAACCAGTCCAGCTGGCTATTGGTTGTTTGGATTTGCATCGAAAAAATACCACCCTATCAAAGATTTTGACAAGGAAGGCTGGAAAAAACGCCAGCTTTTCACAGAATACTACACTGCAAACTTACACGTGGGAGCCTTTATGTTGCCTAAGTATGTTGAGGACATTTTAGAAGAAGAGGAAGGAAAAAAATGAGTCGTTTATTAGTTATTGGATGTGGGGGCGTTGCCCAAGTTGCTATTTCAAAGATTTGCCAAGATAGCGAAACCTTTAAAGAGATTATGATTGCTAGCCGTACTAAGTCAAAATGTGATGACTTGAAGGCTAAACTGGAAGGCAAAACAAATACAAAGATTGAGACAGCTGCTCTTGATGCTGACAAGGTTGAAGAAGTGATTGCACTGATTGAAAGCTATAAGCCAGAAGCTGTTTTAAACGTAGCTTTACCTTATCAAGATTTAACAATTATGGACGCTTGTTTGGCAACAGGTGTTCACTATATCGATACAGCCAACTACGAAGCAGAAAACACAGAAGACCCTGAATGGCGTGCTATTTATGAGAAACGTTGTAAGGAACTTGGTTTTACTGCTTACTTTGACTACTCATGGCAATGGGCTTATCAGGAAAAGTTCAAAGAAGCAGGCTTGACTGCTCTTCTTGGTTCTGGTTTTGACCCAGGTGTGACCAGTGTCTTTTCAGCATATGCCCTTAAACATTATTTTGATGAAATCCATTATATCGACATTTTAGACTGTAATGGTGGTGACCACGGTTATCCATTTGCGACAAACTTTAACCCAGAAATCAATCTCCGCGAGGTTTCTGCGCCAGGTTCTTACTGGGAAGATGGGAAATGGGTTGAGGTTGAAGCCATGTCTATCAAGCGTGAGTACGATTTCCCACAGGTTGGACAAAAAGACATGTATCTCCTTCATCATGAAGAAATTGAATCATTGGCCAAAAACATTCCAGGTGTTAAACGCATTCGCTTCTTTATGACTTTTGGTCAATCTTACTTGACTCATATGAAATGTCTTGAAAATGTTGGACTCCTTCGTACAGATGCTATTAACTTTAATGGACAAGAAATTGTACCAATCCAATTCTTAAAAGCCTTGCTTCCAGATCCTGCCAGTCTTGGTCCACGTACAGTCGGAAAAACCAATATCGGTTGTATCTTTACAGGTGTTAAAGACGGTGTTGAAAAGACCATCTATATCTACAATGTTTGCGACCATCAGGAATGTTACGCAGAAGTTGGTTCACAAGCCATTTCTTACACAACTGGAGTTCCAGCCATGATAGGAACAAAATTGGTTATGAACGGTACTTGGAAACAAGCTGGAGTGTATAACCTTGAAGAATTGGATCCAGATCCGTTCATGGAAGCTTTGAATCAGTATGGTTTGCCATGGGTTGTGGTTGAAAATCCACAAATGGTGGACTGATGAAGTTAGAACAAGTACCAACACCAGCCTATGTTATTGACTTGGCCAAGTTAGAAGCAAACTGCCGCATTCTACAACATGTTCAGGAAGAAGCTGGCTGCAAGGTTTTGCTTGCCCAGAAGGCTTATTCCCTCTACAAAACCTATCCCTTGATTAGCCAGTATCTGTCTGGTACGACAGCTAGTGGACTTTATGAGGCTAAGCTAGCTAGAGAAGAGTTCCCAGGAGAAGTCCATGTTTTTGCACCTGCTTTCAAGGATGCAGACTTGGAGGAATTGCTTGAGATAACAGACCATATCGTCTTCAACTCGGATAGACAGTTGCGTAAACACGGTCCGCGTTGTCGAGATGCTGGTATCAGTATTGGTTTGCGCCTCAACCCACAGTGTTCTACTCAAGGAGATCATGCGCTCTATGACCCTTGTGCACCAGGTTCTCGTTTTGGAGTCACTCTAGACAAGATTCCGAGTGATTTGCTGGATTTGGTGGATGGTCTTCATTTTCACACCCTTTGCGAGCAGGGAGCAGATGATTTACAGACAACTTTGAAAGCAGTAGAAGCGCAGTTTGGTTCCTATTTACATCACGTTAAATGGCTCAATATGGGGGGCGGACACCACATCACAAGAGAAGGTTACGATGTAGATTTGCTGATTTCAGAAATCAAGCGTATCCGAGAAACTTACAATCTTGAAGTTTATATCGAGCCTGGTGAAGCTATTGCGCTCAATGCGGGTTATCTAGCAACTGAAGTATTGGATATTGTCGAAAACGGTATGGAAATCTTGGTTTTAGATGCCTCTGCGACCTGCCATATGCCTGACGTACTTGAGATGCCCTATCGTCCACCTTTGAGAAATGGCTTTGAAGCTCAGGAAAAAGCCCATACCTATAGACTTTCTTCCAATACCTGCCTTACGGGCGATGTGATTGGTGATTATAGCTTTGAAAATCCAGTCCAAATCGGAGACAGACTTTATTTCGAAGACATGGCCATTTATTCTTTTGTTAAAAATAATACCTTTAATGGTATTGGATTGCCAAGTCTCTATCTCATGGATGAACAGGGAGACTGCAGCTTAGTCAAAGCCTTTGGCTATCAAGATTTTAAAGGGAGATTATCATGATGAACAGTCCAAAAAAATTAGGCTATCGTATGCCAGCAGAGTACGAACCCCATCATGGTACCCTCATGATATGGCCGACTCGACCAGGTTCATGGCCCTTTCAAGGTAAGGCAGCTAAAAAGGCTTTTAGCCAGATTATCAAAACCATAGCAGAAGGGGAAAGAGTTTATCTCTTGGTGGAGCAAGACTATCTATCTGAAGCCCAAGACTACCTTGGAGATAGCGTTATTTATCTAGACATTCCCACCAATGACGCCTGGGCTAGAGATACAGGACCGACCATTCTCCTCAATGATAAAAGGGAAAAGTTGGCAGTAGACTGGTCTTTCAATGCTTGGGGAGGAACCTATGATGGTCTGTATCAAGATTATGAAGCAGATGACCAAGTAGCCACTCGTTTTGCTGAGGCCTTGGAAATACCTGTTTACGATGCCAAGCCTTTTGTACTGGAAGGAGGCGCAATCCATAGCGATGGACAAGGAACCATTCTCGTAACTGAAAGTTGCTTGCTTAGTCCTGGTCGCAATCCTCATCTTAGTAAAGAGGAAATCGAAAATACTTTATTAGAGTGCCTTGGCGCTGAAAAAGTTATTTGGCTTCCTTATGGTATTTATCAGGACGAAACCAATGAACACGTTGACAACGTTGCAGCCTTTGTTGGTTCTGCAGAACTTGTCCTAGCTTGGACGGACGACGAAAGTGATCCTCAATATGCCATGTCAGTAGCTGATTTAGAGCTCTTAGAGCAGGAAACAGATGCAAAAGGCCGTCCCTTCACTATTCATAAGCTTCCTATCCCTGCAATTCGACAAGTTGTGACAGAAGAAGATCTTCCTGGTTATTCCTACGAAGAAGGGGAAGAAGAACGCTACGCTGGTGAACGACTAGCAGCTTCCTACGTAAACTTTTATATCGCCAACAAGGCTATCTTAGTTCCTCAATTTCAAGATAAAAACGACCAAGTGGCCTTAGATATCCTCAGTAAGTGTTTCCCAGACCGTAAAGTTGTCGGAATTCCAGCCAGAGATATTCTCTTAGGTGGTGGCAATATCCACTGTATCACCCAACAAATCCCAGAATAGGAGAAAAAGATGAGAAATGTAAAAGTTGCAGCCATTCAGATGCAATGCGCTAAGGATGTGGCAACAAATATCCAAACCGCAGAGCGTTTAGTACGTCAGGCTGCAGAACAAGGTGCACAAATTATTCTCTTGCCCGAGTTGTTTGAACGTCCCTATTTCTGTCAGGAACGTCAGTATGACTACTACCAGCATGCCCAGTCGGTGACAGACAATACAGCCATTCAGCATTTTACAACCATTGCCAAGGAGCTAAAGGTCGTTTTACCGATCAGTTTCTATGAAAAAGATGGCAATGTCTTGTATAACTCAATTGCTGTCATTGATGCAGATGGGGAAGTGCTGGGCGTTTATCGGAAAACTCACATACCAGATGATCATTATTATCAAGAAAAATTCTATTTCACGCCTGGTAACACTGGTTTCAAGGTCTGGGATACTCGCTATGCTAAGATTGGGATCGGTATCTGTTGGGATCAATGGTTCCCTGAAACAGCGCGCTGTCTTGCGTTAAATGGTGCTGAATTGCTCTTTTATCCTACAGCCATCGGTTCAGAGCCAATTTTGGATACAGATAGTTGTGGTCATTGGCAACGTACTATGCAAGGACACGCAGCTGCTAATATTGTTCCAGTCATTGCAGCCAATCGCTATGGTTTGGAAGAAGTCACTCCTAGTGAGGAAAATGGTGGACAAAGTTCCAGTCTTGACTTCTACGGTTCATCCTTTATGACGGATGAAACAGGAGCTATTCTAGAGCAAGCTGAAAGACAAGAAGAAGCTGTTCTGTTAGCTATTTATGACCTAGATAAGGGAGCAAGCGAGCGCCTAAGTTGGGGACTGTTTCGAGACAGAAGACCAGAAATGTATCAACGAATTACGGATTAGAAGATAAATTCTTGATATTTACACCTGTCTTACAAAAATGTAAGATAGGTGTACAATTATGCGTGAAAATGTATGCTATACTCTATGTACGTCAAAAAGAAAGAGATTTATTATGAAAAAATGGAATGCGACGTAGTTGAAGTACCTGATGGCGTCAGTAATGCTTCTAGATCATATCCCTCATATCACTGGAATCGTTTCTCCTATGTGGGAAGGTATCTTTCATGCTATGACCCGTTATGTGGGAGTTTGGTTTGCGTTTATGGCTGGTTAAAGCTAAAAGAGAAAACAGGAGAATTAAACCATCAAGTAAAAGGAACAAAACCAAGAAAGGTTGATAGAGATAGACTTAAAAACTATCTTACTGACAATCCAGACGCTTATTTGACTGAAATAGCTTCTGAATTTGACTGTCATCCAACTACTATCCACTATGCTCTCAAAGCTATGGGCTACACTCGAAAAAAGAACCACACCTACTATGAACAAGACCCAGAAAAAGTAGCTTTATTTCTTAAAAATTTTAATAGTTTAAAGCATCTAGCACCTGTTTATATTGATGAAACAGGATTCGATACTTATTTTTATCGAGAATATGGTCGCTCTTTAAAAGGTCAGTTAATAAGAGGTAAAGTATCTGGAAGAAGATATCAGAGGATTTCTTTGGTTGCAGGGCTAACAAATGGTGAGTTAATCGCTCCAATGACTTACGAAGAGACGATGACGAGCGACTTTTTTTAAGCTTGGTTTCAGAAGTTTCTC
>NZ_RJPX01000037.1:0-20949 GCF_003944325.1 Streptococcus mitis
ACTTACGTCACTGTTGCCGTGTTTAGCAGTTGCNCTGACTTGTGTTCCTGCANTTGCTGCATTGTGCGCTACAGTGACTACTCCAGTCCTTGAATCTACACTTACTCCTGTTTTCGTTGGCGATAAAGTCCATGTTGAGCCAGTTTTCGTTGCGACTACTGTTGAGTTTCCTACTGTGACTTCTACTCGGTCTGCGCCTGTGCTTGGCGTTACGGTTACTCGTGCATTTGCTGTATCGCTTACTACTGTTGGCGCATTTGGTGTTGTTTCTTTTGCTGGTAAGTTTGCTCTTGATGCTGTACTTACGTCACTGTTGCCGTGTTTAGCAGTTGCGCTGACTTGTGTTCCTGCATTTGCTGCATTGTGCGCTACAGTGACTACTCCGCTTGTTGGATCTACACTTACTCCTGTTTTCGTTGACGATAAAGTCCATGTTGAGCCAGTTTTCGTTGCGACCACTGTTGAGTTTCCTACTGTAACTTCTACTCGGTCTGCGCCTGTGCTTGGCGTTACGGTTACTCGTGCATTTGCTGTATCGCTTACTACTGTTGGCGCATTTGGTGTTGTTTCTTTTGCTGGTAAGTTTGCTGTTGATGCTGTACTTGCGTCACTGTTTCCATGTTTTGCGGTTGCGCTGACTTGTGTTCCTGCACTTGCTGCATTATGCGCTACAGTGACTACTCCGCTTGTTGGATCTACACTTACTCCTGTTTTCGTTGGCGATAAAGTCCATGTTGAGCCAGTTTTCGTTGCGACCACTGTTGAGTTTCCTACTGTAACTTCTACTCGGTCTGCATCTGCACTTGGCGTTACTGTTACTCGTGCATTTGCTGTATCACTTACTACTGTTGGTGCTCCTGGTGTTGCTGTTTTAGGTGCTTTGGGAATTACCACAGCATCACTCATATCTGACGTGGTTTCCCTTGTTGTAAAAGTATTTCCATATGCATCTCTAGGAGGTATTCCACCCTGCGCAATATTTTTAACGGTAATTCGATCATTTTCTCTTAGTGCACTAGTTGGTGTCCACGTTGCCTGTCCATTTGTTGCATTTACTACAGTTTGCTTTTGTCCATTAAGATAAAATTCTACTTTACTTATAGGTGTATTCGCAACTCTTGCTGTAACAACTGGCTTTTTCCCTTCTGCATTTACTAAATCAGCAACACTTACAGTAGGTTTTTTAGGTTTTACGGTTATTGGCACATTTAATGTCGTCCATTGCGAATTATTATTTTTATTATTTAGTACATGAACATGCAAATCGTAAGTCCCAATCATATCATTTGGAATTATCCCTACTAGTTTTATATTAGTTCCACCTTCAAACGGCCCAATACCATCACTCCGTCTGTTAGTATATTCAGTTCTTGGTCCAGTATTTGGGGTTGTAGTAATATATACATCTCTTGTACTAATGGCTTTTGTATCATATTTTACTTTGATAATAATGTTCTTACCATATCCTAATTCTTCACCGGCAACTAAACTCGATAAATCAGCACCTACTGTTTCATAAGTGAATCTTGTATTGTTTGGAGCAGCTCGTAGTCCACTACCTTCAGGTAAAGCAGTCCCATTCAAGATATGATTATGTCCTGCGATATTCCTATCATTTGGCTCAGTATTTTGGGCTTTCTTCCCTACTGTTTCTTTACCATTTGTTGTATCTAGTTTAGGAGTGTTTTCCTCTAGTGGTTTATGAGTCATTTTCACACGTCTTAAACTACTGTTTTTGTAATTAACTAACTCTTTATATACCGAGTTAACTTCCTCTTGATTTTTAGAAATTGTTAATACTTCTTTAGCTTTTGCAACTTTTTCTTTTAATCCCTTTACTGAATCCTCAGTGTATTTTTCTGGATCTAATTTGTCAATTTCTTTTAAAAGCGTTTCCAATTTGGTTTTATTAGTGAACACTTCCTCGACTTTGTCATCTTTTACAGATTTTTTGATTTCTGCAGTCTGATTAACAAGTGTCACAGCATTCTCTGATACTTCAAACTCTTTTTTATCTTGAGCTTTAGAACCAGATCCATCTTCCTTGTTAGAAGCTTTATCTTCAGTCTTAGACTTAAGTAGACGCACTTGCTCTGTAAGAAATTGAACTCGACTTACTTGACTTGCAATCGCTTCCTCAGAAGTATTTTCTCCATTAAGTAAACGGTTATTTTCATCGGTTAATTTAGTAAGTTGATTAGCTAAACTGAATAAACTTTTCTCATCTACTTTTGCAATTGCAGCTTGAAGTTCACTAATAGCCTGAACAAGAGGAGACTTATCCACTGTCTTCTGAGCAACTGGTGTTTTATCACCCACTACTTCCTCTTTTGATTTCTCTATAGGATTCTCTTTAGGTGGAACTCCTTCTGTCAGTTCCGTAACACCAACATTTACCTTTTCAGTATTAGCCGTAGCAGGTGATACTGGTAAAGTGTCTGCCTTAACCGCACCATTTGCAAAAAACATTAATGCAGCAACTGCAACACTTGCAGCACCAAAATGGTACTTGCGAATAGAATAACGGAATACCTTTTCTCCGTTCACTTCTCGATTTGATTTTCTCATCTAATCGCCTCTCTCTTATTTTTATTTTTGAGGTACTAAAAAATACCCCCCCCTTAAATATTTTAGTAATTTAAGGAAAGGATATGCTTTTTTAATTTTGGGTACCACACTTGTTTTAAAAACATAGTACACTTTCTATTTTACATCTTTCTTAGAAAAATTAACAGTATAACCCATATATTTTTTCTAATTTAGCATTTAATTTTAGCAAGTATATATACTTTTTTTCCTAATCTTCTATTACTATTAGACAGGAAACACAACAAGACCTCCACTATATCGAGGAGGCCTTGGATCAGCTAGGTTATTTAGTAAAAGACTAGAAAATTTTCTTTTCCCAATCGTCTTCTGTACGGCGAGGGTAGAAAAATTCAGACTTGTCAGGAGCTTCCATCATCTCCATCAAGGGTAACATATCATAGGCCAAATCCAAGTTTGGAATCTGGTCTTTTTGCACCCAAGAAACTTCTCCTTCCTCTGAAGAGCGAAGAGTACCAGAGAACTCAGTCGCCTTATAACAAATGACAATATAGCGCCCACCTGTATCTAGTGGCCAATTTTTAATGCCGACCAATTGAGGATTTTGGATAGTCAATCCTGTTTCTTCATAGATTTCACGAATGACAGACTCTGCGAAAGACTCACCATTTTCTACATGGCCTCCTGGAAAGGCATAACCTGACCAGCGATTGGTTTCAGGAGCACGGTACTGCATCACCACGCGCTGGGTTTCGAGGTCTTCAATCAGACAAATATTTGTTAAAATCGTTAATTGTGCTCGAGACATAAATTTACTCACTTTCTAATTTATTACATTTTCAGACTTGGTACCAGTACCATTAGCTTCTACTTTTTAAAATTATTTAGAATAAAATACCATCCGTTTTTCCTTTATGGGCTTTCCAAGTTCAAGCATCTTTTCTTGTCCATCAAAAGTAAAACCCATTTTTTGATAGAAAGCTATGGCGCGCTTATTATCTTTCAATACCCATAAGAAAATTTCAGAAAAATGATCAAAATCAATCAAAGCTTCTTTCATTAACTTTTGTGCGATTCCTTTTCCATAATAGTCTTTTAAAACATATAAAGCAATAATTTCACCAGCTTGAATAATCTCATCACGAAAGTTTCCATAACTGATAAAACCAACTACCTTCACGCCATCTATCGCAATCAATGTATTTTCTGGATACTTTTGACTAAAGAATCGACATCTTTCTAATGTCATTGTCTCCTGAAATTCTGTAGGCAAAAGATCGTCATAAGCCTCTCTCCACGCTTTCCAGTGAACGAAGGATTTACCTTCTATCTCTTCAGGAGTTTCCATTGATTTGATAATCACCGTCATTTGTTTTCTTCTCCTTAATTCAACACCCTGACTTCCTTTGCCACTTTTTGTAGAAATTTTTCTCTTGTTGAACTTGTATTCACTTCACGTCCTAATTCTCCTAAGATTGAAACCCTCTTTGTTTTTATACCACAATGATTCAATACAGCATTCTTTAAAACTGATATTCCATAACTGTCTGGAATATTAATCAGACTTGAAAATACTTTGTACCACCAAGTTGGTGCCATGGAGGTTGCATAGATACTAGCTGTTTTTCCTTTTAGTAACTTTTTAAACTGATTACCTCTCAAGTAGTTCAAAATAAAGCTTCCTCGATTATTTGCAGAGTATGCAATGCCTGGCGTAAAAACACGATCAATCCACCCCTTCAATAGACTAGGCATACTACTCCACCAAATTGGATAAACAAAAATGAAATGATCTGCCCACTGAATTAATTCCTGAGAGCGTAGAATAAATGGATTGTCCTCCATCCTTTGTCGATAACCATAACGTAATACAGGATCAAAATCTTCTTCATTAAGATTAATCATTTCAAGTTCATGTCTCTTTGAGTCTATATTTTCTACAATCGTTTGAAAAATTGCTTGGCAGTAACTTTCTTTATCAGGATGTCCATTAATAACTAAAATATTCATAAAATTCCCCTAATCCAAGGCCTTGACTTCCAGCATCATATCACGAATCTGAGCTGCTAGTTCAAAATCAAGCACTTCGACAGCTTCTTGCATTTGTTTTTCTAGTTTCTTAACTAGTTCTTTGCGTTCTTGTTTGTTTAGGCTATTGATATCGACTTCCTTGTCCTCTTCCTTGGCAACAGCCTTGGTAACAGCAATCAGGTCACGGATTTCTTTCTTGATTGTCTGAGGCACAATACCGTGTTCTTCATTATAAGCCATCTGGATTTTGCGACGACGGGCAGTTTCATCGATAGCACGTTGCATAGACTGGGTAACTGTGTCCGCATACATGATGACATGGCCTTCGCTATTACGGGCAGCACGTCCAATGGTCTGGATGAGGCCACGTTCGTTACGGAGAAAGCCTTCCTTGTCAGCATCAAGAATGGCAACTAAGCTTACCTCAGGAACGTCAATACCTTCACGGAGCAGGTTAATACCGACCAAGACATCAAAGACACCCAAGCGTAGGTCACGGATAATCTCTGTCCGCTCCAAGGTCTTGATATCCGAGTGCATATACTTGACCTTGATGCCCATTTCTTTGAAGTAGTCGGTTAAGTCCTCTGCCATTTTCTTAGTCAAGGTTGTGATAAAGGTTCGTTCGTTCTTTTCAACACGGGCATTGATTTCACCTAAGAGATCATCAATCTGTCCCATAGTCGGACGGACCTCCACCTCTGGGTCCAAAAGACCTGTCGGACGAATGATTTGCTCAATCACTGTCTCGGTCTGTTCATTTTCATAGTCGCCTGGTGTCGCTGAAACGTAAACAATCTGGTGCACATGGCTTTCAAACTCTTCACGACGGAGAGGACGATTGTCCAAGGCGGACGGTAAACGGAAACCATAATTAACCAGCATTTCCTTACGAGAGCGGTCTCCGTTGTACATACCCTTGATCTGCCCCATAGTCATGTGACTCTCGTCAATCATAATCAAGAAATCATCTGGGAAGAAGTCGAGAAGCGTATAAGGAGGCTCTCCTTCGCTACGTCCATCCATGTGGCGTGAATAGTTCTCAACCCCGTTGGTATAGCCCATCTCACGCAGCATTTCGATATCATATTCTGTCCGCTGTTTCAAACGCTGGGCTTCAAGCAATTTACCTTCCTTCTCAAAGACAGCTAACTGCTCTTCTAACTCTGCTTGAATCTTGGCAATGGCAACTTCCATATGGTCGTCATTGGTCACAAAGTGAGTTGCTGGGAAAATCGCCAAATGATCCACTTCACCGAGAACTTGACCAGTTAATGCTTCGACTTCACGAATACGGTCAATCTCATCTCCGAAGAACTCTACTCGAAAGGCATGTTCATCACGGGAAGCTGGGAAAATCTCCACCACATCCCCACGCACACGGAATCTTCCCCGTTGGAAATCAATGTCATTGCGCTCAAACTGAATATCAACCAGGTCATTCAAGAGTTTATCCCGAGAAATTTCCAGACCTGGACGGAGACTAACGACACTGTCAGCGTATTCCTTGGGCGAACCCAAACCATAGATACAAGAGACAGAAGCCACGACGATAACATCATTACGCTCCAAAAGAGCTGAGGTCGCTGAGTGGCGGAGCTTGTCAATCTCATCATTGACAGAGCTATCCTTTTCAATATAGGTATCGCTAGAAGGGACATAGGCCTCAGGTTGGTAATAATCATAGTAAGACACAAAGTACTCAACGGCATTTTCAGGGAAAAATTCCTTAAACTCCCCATAAAGTTGTCCTGCCAGAGTCTTATTGTGGGCGATAACCAGAGTAGGTTTATTGACTTTGGAAATGACCTGACTCATGGTATAGGTCTTCCCTGTTCCAGTCGCCCCCATCAAAATCTGTGCTTTTTCTCCTCCCTCAATATTATCCACCAACTGCTCGATAGCTTGAGGTTGGTCTCCTGATGGTTGATATTTTGATACTAGTTTAAATTGATTGTCAGTAATGCGGTTAATCATAAGAATCCTCTCTTGATGTGCTATTCCTATTTTAGCATACTTGTAGCATTTTCACGAAGAAAAGGACGGAATGAAGTCACATCCTTTCATTTTCTTTCTTTAATTGATGAGCGAGATAGAAAATCAAAAGTAACAAGACTAAACTTGTCATGATAGAACCTTCTATCCCAAAAGCCCCACCTGATAGCCAGCCTTGATCTCCTTGTGGTAAAAAGGTCATTAGCGATGTCCCAGACGGCTGACCGCTAACTAAAATCCCAAATAAATTTCCCTGAGCAAAATTCCAGGCGCCATGAATACCTGCTACACCCCAAACTGTATCTATTTTGAGGAGGTAAAGTGACATGGCAACGCCGAATAAAAAGAGATTCACTAGAGATAGAGGGGTGAGACCAGAATTTCCCGCATGAAGCAGGGTAAAGAACAAACTAGATATAAGAACAGCAAGTTTTAGATTGGTTCTTGAGGCCAATTGAGGAAGGAGCCAAGCACGGGCCACCACTTCTTCTGTTGTCCCCTGTAAAATCCAAAAAGGGATAGTAAAGACTACAAAGACAAGCGAGTAAAGATTCAAGTGAATGGATTCCAAACGATATTGCCCCAAGGCTACTAAACCTAACAAGGTCAGAAGAAAAAGTGCCAAACCTAGGTCAAATCCTTTAAGAAGATTGCTGAGGAAATTCTCTCTATAAAATCCTAAAGTTCGAATAGGTCTTTTCTCAACTTTTCTAGTCCATCTAAACACAGTGTTAAGAATAAAACCAAAGGCCAGCAATTCTAAAATTAAACGAAAGTCACTTGTTTTATCCATCAAGCTCTGATGCAAGGTCTGCAAATAGGTTGCAAGATTTTGACCAGTCTCTCCAAAATTTCTAGCAAGTCCGATGAGAGCTAACAAACTAATACCATACAGAGTATAAGCCACAAACTCTCCTATGAAGACAAAAGCAAAGGCTAACAAGGGGCTTGTGTAAATGTTTAAACTCATTTTTGAAGCTTGGAAGTCTTTAAATATTCTTTTGTTCTTCATATCCCTGTCCTCTTTTCTTCTATTATATACTATTATTATAGCACTTTATAGTAGCAATTCAAGAAAGAAAAGAAATAACCTATGTTACATTTTCTGACACAAAAATATAAAAAATTTGCCTTTTTTTACTTTTTCTGATATAATGGGAAAATATTCGGAAAAGGAGACTAAAAATGAAGAAAAAATTTCTAGCATTTTTGCTAATTTTATTCCCAATTTTCTCATTAGGTATTGTGAAGGCAGAAACGATTAAGATTGTGTCTGATACCGCCTATGCACCTTTTGAGTTTAAAGATTCAGATCAAACTTATAAAGGAATTGATGTTGACATTATCAACAAAGTCGCTGAGATTAAAGGCTGGAACATTCAGATGTCCTATCCTGGATTTGACGCAGCGGTTAATGCGGTTCAAGCTGGTCAAGCTGACGCTATCATGGCAGGGATGACAAAGACGAAAGAACGTGAAAAAGTTTTTACCATGTCTGATACTTACTATGATACAAAAGTTGTCATTGCAACTACAAAGGCACACAAGATTAGTCAGTATGACCAATTAAAAGGTAAAACTGTTGGTGTTAAAAACGGAACTGCCGCTCAACGTTTCCTTGAAAGTATTAAGGACAAATACGGCTTTACCATTAAAACATTTGACACTGGTGATTTGATGAACAACAGCTTAAGTGCTGGTGCCATTGATGCTATGATGGATGATAAACCTGTTATCGAGTATGCCATCAACCAAGGTCAAGACCTCCATATCGAAATGGATGGGGAAGCTGTAGGTAGCTTTGCTTTCGGTGTTAAAAAAGGAAGCAAATACGAGCACCTGGTTACTGAATTTAACCAAGCCTTGGCTGAAATGAAAAAAGATGGTAGTCTTGATAAAATCATCAAGAAATGGACTGCTTCATCATCTTCAGCAGTGCCAACTACAACTACTCTAGCAGGCTTAAAAGCTATTCCTGTTAAAGCTAAATACATCATTGCCAGCGATTCTTCTTTTGCACCTTTTGTTTTCCAAAACTCAAGCAACCAATTTACTGGTATTGATATGGAATTGATTAAGGCCATCGCTAAAGACCAAGGTTTTGAAATTGAAATCACCAACCCTGGTTTTGATGCCGCTATCAGTGCTGTTCAAGCCGGTCAAGCAGATGGTATCATTGCTGGTATGTCTGTCACAGATGCTCGTAAGGCAACGTTTGACTTCTCAGAATCATACTACACTGCCAATACTATCCTTGGTGTCAAAGAATCAAGCACCATTGCTTCTTATGAAGATTTGAAAGGAAAGACAGTCGGTGTTAAAAACGGAACTGCTTCTCAAACCTTCCTAACTGAAAACCAAAGCAAATACGGCTACAAAATCAAAACCTTCGCTGATGGTTCATCAATGTATGACAGTTTAAATACTGGTGCCATTGATGCCGTTATGGATGATGAGCCTGTTCTCAAATATTCTATCAGCCAAGGTCAAAAATTGAAAACTCCAATCGCTGGAACTCCAATCGGTGAAACAGCCTTTGCTGTTAAAAAAGGAGCAAATCCAGAATTGATTGAAATGTTTAACAACGGACTTGCAAACCTTAAAGCAAACGGTGAATTCCAAAAGATTCTTGACAAATACCTAGCTAGCGAATCTTCAACTGCTTCAACAAGCACGGTTGACGAAACAACTATCTGGGGCTTGCTTCAAAACAACTACAAACAACTCCTTAGTGGTCTTGGAATCACTCTTGCTCTAGCTCTTATCTCATTTGCTATCGCCATTGTCATCGGGATTATCTTTGGTATGTTTAGCGTTAGCCCATACAAATCTCTTCGTGTCATCTCTGAGATTTTTGTTGACGTTATCCGTGGTATTCCATTGATGATTCTTGCAGCCTTCATCTTCTGGGGAATTCCAAACTTCATCGAGTCCATCACAGGCCAACAAAGCCCAATTAACGACTTTGTAGCTGGTACTATTGCCCTATCGCTCAATGCAGCTGCTTATATCGCTGAAATCGTTCGTGGTGGTATTCAGGCCGTTCCAGTTGGGCAAATGGAAGCCAGCCGTAGCTTGGGGATCTCTTATGGAAAAACCATGCGTAAGATTATCTTGCCACAAGCAACTAAATTGATGTTGCCAAACTTTGTTAACCAATTCGTTATCGCACTTAAAGATACAACAATCGTATCTGCTATCGGTTTGGTGGAACTCTTCCAAACTGGTAAGATTATCATTGCCCGTAACTACCAAAGTTTCAAGATGTATGCAATCCTTGCTATCTTCTATCTTGTAATTATCACACTTTTGACTAAACTAGCGAAACGCTTAGAAAAGAGGATTCGTTAATGGCAAAATTAAAAATTGATGTAAATGATTTACACAAAAGCTACGGAAAAAATGAAGTTTTAAAAGGAATTACAACTAAGTTCTATGAAGGAGATGTTGTTTGTATCATCGGTCCTTCAGGTTCTGGTAAGTCAACCTTCCTTCGTAGCCTTAATCTTCTAGAAGAAGTTACGAGCGGTCACATCACTGTGAACGGTTATGACTTAACTGAAAAAACAACCAACGTTGACCACGTCCGTGAAAATATCGGGATGGTGTTCCAACACTTCAACCTCTTCCCACATATGTCTGTTTTGGACAACATCACCTTTGCTCCTATTGAGCACAAGTTGATGACCAAGGAAGAAGCTGAGAAATTGGGAATGGAGTTGCTTGAAAAGGTTGGACTAGCAGATAAGGCTAAGGCCTGTCCAGATAGCCTGTCAGGTGGTCAAAAACAACGTGTAGCCATTGCTCGTGGACTAGCAATGAACCCAGACATCATGCTCTTTGATGAACCAACTTCTGCTCTTGACCCTGAGATGGTTGGAGACGTACTAAACGTTATGAAGGAATTGGCTGAGCAAGGCATGACCATGATTATCGTAACCCATGAGATGGGATTTGCCCGTCAGGTTGCCAACCGCGTTATCTTTACTGCAGATGGCGAGTTCCTTGAAGACGGAACACCTGACCAAATCTTTGATAACCCGCAACACCCACGTCTGAAAGAGTTCTTGGACAAGGTCTTAAACGTTTAAACGCAAACTGTAAGGATTTCCTTGCAGTTTTTTTCTATCTCGTATTGGATTTTTTGATTTTTCGGAAAATTATGTTAGAATTAAGTTTATGAAATGAGGTTTCCTCATACCTAGCAAGACTAGGAATAAAAATAGAAATTAGGTAGCTAGATGTCATCTAAGGTTATTGTTACAATTTTCGGTGCGAGTGGAGACCTGGCTAAACGCAAGCTCTACCCTTCCCTATTTAGACTATATAAATCCGGCAATCTTTCCGAGCACTTTGCCGTTATTGGAACTGCTCGTCGTCCTTGGAGCAAGGAATATTTTGAATCTGTTGTAGTCGAATCTATCCTTGATTTGGCAGATAGTACCGAACAGGCTCAAGAATTCGCTAGTCACTTCTACTATCAAAGTCACGATGTCAATGATACGGAGCACTATATTGCTTTGCGTCAATTGCAGGCTGAACTAAATGACAAGTACCAAGCTGAACACAACAAGCTCTTCTTCTTGTCGATGGCGCCTCAATTCTTTGGAACCATTGCAAAGCACCTCAAGTCTGAAAACATTGTAGATGGTAAAGGTTTTGAACGCTTAATCGTTGAAAAACCATTTGGTACAGATTATGCAACAGCAAGCAAGTTGAATGACGAACTCCTAGCAACATTTGACGAAGAACAAATTTTCCGTATTGACCATTATCTTGGTAAGGAAATGATACAAAGCATCTTTGCAGTTCGCTTTGCCAACTTGATTTTCGAAAACGTTTGGAACAAGGACTTTATCGACAATGTTCAAATTACCTTTGCGGAGCGCTTGGGTGTAGAAGAACGCGGTGGCTACTATGACCAATCTGGTGCCCTCCGTGACATGGTACAAAACCATACTTTGCAACTGCTTTCGCTCCTTGCCATGGATAAGCCAGCCAGCTTCACAAAAGACGAGATTCGTGCTGAAAAGATTAAGGTCTTTAAAAACCTCTATCATCCAACTGATAAAGAGCTTAAAGAACACTTTATCCGTGGCCAATACCGTTCAGGTAAGATTGATGGCATGAAATACATTTCTTATCGTAGCGAGCCAAATGTGAATCCAGAATCTACAACTGAAACCTTTGCATCTGGTGCTTTCTTTGTAGACAGCGATCGCTTCCGTGGTGTTCCATTCTTCTTCCGTACTGGTAAACGTCTGACTGAAAAAGGAACTCATGTCAACATCGTCTTTAAACAAATGGACTCTATCTTTGGAGAACCACTTGCTCCAAATATTTTGACCATCTATATCCAACCAACAGAAGGTTTCTCTCTTAGCCTAAATGGTAAGCAGGTGGGAGAAGAATTCAACTTGGCTCCTAACTCACTTGATTACCGTACAGATGCGACCGCAACTGGTGCTTCTCCAGAACCATACGAAAAATTGATCTATGACGTCTTAAACAATAACTCAACTAACTTTAGCCACTGGGATGAGGTTAGTGCGTCATGGAAATTGATTGACCGTATCGAAGAACTCTGGGCTGAAAATGGTGCCCCACTTCATGACTATAAAGCTGGAAGCATGGGACCTCAAGCAAGCTTTGACTTACTTGAAAAATTCGGTGCCAAATGGACTTGGCAACCAGATATCGCCTATCGTCAAGATGGTCGTTTAGAATCATGACCACCCGTCTAACAGGTGGTTTGAACCAGGGCTATAAGCCCAAATTACCAGCCAGCGCCTAAAGACGCTGGCTTTCACGTTGTTCAAGCCTTATTGCTCTTGACTCGTCACTTGCCTCTCAAAGAGGCCTTAGTATTACTTACCACTATCCCTAAAGGGATCCTCATATTCTTTTACACTCTATTTATCTAGTGCTATATCACGCTTTACTCGTTCTCAAATTTTCATACTCGTGAAGAAATCATCCACTGGATAATTTCTTTAATCTTGAATATATTTCTTAATTGTGGCTTCATTGAGTCCCACCGTACCCACATAATAACCTTCTGCCCAGAAATGCCGATTTCCAAACTTGTACTTGAGATTGGCGTGTTTGTCAAACATCATGAGTGCACTTTTTCCTTTTAAATAACCCATGAAACTCGAAACACTTATCCTTGGTGGAATACTTACTAACATATGTACATGGTCTGGCATTAAATGACCCTCGATAATTTCAACTCCTTTCTTTATAACTACATAATCGGTAAAATATTTCTCCCAAACTGCTTCGATATTGATTATAAATGACTTTTCGTCTATACTTAGGGGTGAACACAATGTGATAGAACACATCCACTTTGTGTGTGATAAACTATGTGCCTTTTGCGCCATATTTTTCTCCTTTCGCTTTACAATTGACTTGAACACCTTTATTGTATCGCGTTTGGAGTTTTTTTGTATAACCTTCGACGCGCACCCGCATAGCGGGTGGTTTTTTTGTCTCGCACCTAGCGGAGCGAGACGGACTAATAGTCACATAAATAAAAACGGGAGAGCTGACGCATCAGTCCCTCCTAGACATAAACAAGTGTGCCCGTTTACTGAAGATATTAGATCATCATGCTACGCAACAAATTGTTGCCTGAAAATTCTTGAAATTTATTTTGATGCGAGTATAATAAGAATTAAATTAACATAAGGGAGGCATACGCCTATGATTGGTGACTTTCTAAAGCAACGTAGATTAGCAATGGGGTTTACTCAAGAATTTGTAGCAAATCAATTAAAACTAAGCCGACAGGCTATTTCAAATTGGGAAAATGACTCTCGTGATATCAATGTTAGAGACTTAATAGCTTATGCAAAGCTACTAGAAATATCCTTCGAAGATTTAGAAGTTAGTTTAAATCAACCAAGTGCTTTAACTAAAGAAAGCATATCTAAAATATCAGATGGCGTTGTACCCAAGCATTTTAATTTAAAATTACAAAGACAAGAGCAGACTGAAGCTACCAGCACTCAAAAGCTTCACGTCAAAATCGAAGGAGATAAAGTTATCGGCGTTCATATTCTATTATCTTGCTTATTTTTGAATAAAAACAAGTTAATAATTAGAAACTGCCCTACTGCCTTTGATTTTCTAAATATACTCTATGAATTTGGAAAGAATGAGTGGTCTGATTCTTTCACCTATGAAGATACTATAGAGGTTAGCTCTAAAAGGATGCCTACAGATATTACATCTCTCAATAAAATTAGTAGAGCTAGCATTGGTACTATAACAGCTTTGACTTATCGATATCACCATCTTTTATTTGCATTTCCTGGAGGAGACGATTTTTGTTTCAGACCTATTGACTTACACCTTGATATTCTCTCCACCGTAGCGAGCTATACCTATCAAGAAGAGAATAAAATCTTTTATTCTGAGAAGAATGACTTGCTAAATAAAAACATATCCTTAAATTGTTACGCAGATGGTAGCAAGAGTGTGGGAGCTTTTTTCAACGCTATTAGCTTGGCTTACTTTTATCCAAATGAAATTAGAATCAACGGGCTTTCGCCAGACCCTACTGTGTCCTATCTCATTACATTACTAGAGTCTTCAACTAATCGTACAGTGCAATATCTAACATCTGATAAAATTGTCATTTCCAAAGTTGATTCTATTGAAATTAAAGATGCAGAAATCACATTACCTCCCGATATGTCTATGCTTGTATCCTATGTCTTGCTATTCTGGGATGAGTTAGAAAATATCATTTTTGACAATGTATTTATCAGAGATATTCCTCAAAGTTACATTGACCTTTTTACAAAATTAGGACTAAATATCATTGAAGACAAACACACAATTCAGTTCAAAAAAGCATCTCAAATAGAGTCCGAGTACTTTGAATTTTTACGTTTAGGTGCTGCACCATTTATTACAAGTGATTTAGGTCCTATTCTATCAGAATTTTTAGCCTTTCACAATATATCATCCATCCTATTTGATGAAGTATTTATTCAAAGAATCAATCATATTGCAGAATTACACAAATTGGGAATCAGAATAAAAGTTTTGAGTAACGGTGCATTAAAAACACAAGACAAACTATCAGATATTGATACAAATTTAAAAATGTATCATTTGAATGATACATGTGCAGGTATGGCTATCTTGATGGGAATCATTCAAGTTCATCTTGATAAAGTGATGCTATCAAATTTTGACACTGTTCTTCACGGATTCGGAAACATACAAAAGGTATTATGTTCATTAGGATATAAAGGAGAGATTTATGGATAACCTACACTTTTACTCATCAAAGAAATCTACGAAATTTCTGACATATCTTCCCAAGACAACTTGTTTCTTAGGTGCATGCACTGCTCAAAATCTAGCCCTTGGAATTGACTATTTTTCCAACAGTCAAATTAAAACTTTTTCTCCTTATGATACCATTTTTAATGCACCATCCTTACTAAAGGATTTAGAAATCATTGCATTTGAATTGAATCATCATATCTTGATAGATAGCAAACAAAAGGTATTCTATGATGAAGTTCGTTTTTGGAATCGTTCAGAGAGTTTTAAAAAGGTCATAAACGAAAATTTACAGATTGATACTTGTGTTAAGAGAGCAATAACTGAATCAGATTTACTAATCGTCTCTCTCGGATCCGTTGAAATGTGGTCTAAGTCTAAACACGTAATGAACATACTTCCAAGAAATCAGTTTTTCAACCCAGAGATTAAAAATGTTTATCTATCCTCCGACGATATTCTTAACTTTTCTAAGGAAATTATGCGAATCGTGCACCTTATCAATCCTGACATTAAGATTCAATTTTCAATCCCCTATGTACTTCTTAAAGCTTCTGAAAAATTTCAAAATCTTCATCTAGCTACAACTGAAAATTATCGGATTATCAAAGATGCTATTATGGAATTAGGGTACGACTATTACTTTCCTGAATATGAACTATTCAAATACTATGTCGAAAAAAATAATCATCCTTTCCAAGAAGATGGAAGACATCCCTCTGTCAAGCTAATTGCAGATATATCTAAACACATTGTAAAAGAAATTAACAAGGATTATCTATTAGATACACCCAACAAACCATTTGCAATCAACAAAGTCGATAGCCGAGGTAAAATAAATGGTAAAGAATACTTATAGTGACGATTTACAACGTATCTTTAAAGCTCAGACTCTCCCATCATCGCCTTTGATAAGAGAAGAAAAGAACTTATTTACTTTTTCACCAATTCAAGATGAGCTAGAGTATTTTAAAGAAAAGAAAGATGGTTTATATGTAAAAGAACAAGTTTGTTTCCGAAATGTCTACCCTGCTAACTTAGTAAACCCTATCTCTACCCCATGCCAAACTTTAATTAGTTTATTTTCCTTCCGTGAAGAGAAATATGGACAAATTATTGAAACCTTTATCACAAAATTTTTAAATAAATGGATTCCTTTCGATAACATTTATATTATATGTCCAAAAATGACTGATATCCTTGGTCAACTGTACAATGTTACTAATCACATTATCGAAATTGATAAAAATCGACTTCAGTGTCATGTTCCTTTATCAGGGAATCATTACTACATTAAAATTTGTAGCAAGTACCACGATGGTTTGGTAACATTAGCAAATTTTGTTCTAATCAATTTTCAAGGAGGATTTCAGTCTCAATTAGACAGTGTCTTCTTTCCTTTACGATTAGATATGATTCGTGAACAGGCTAAGTCTATTTACGAGTCACAAACTTTTCTGGCTACCTACAATAGGTTATATAGACTGTCTAATAGCCATGAACTAGCACATTTTTTCATCAGTCAACTAGAAGCATTAAACTTTTTATTCCCAGAAATTGGAAAATTTGGCAATCATAGACACAGCTATGCCCTAAAAAAGGTAGCTAGGGAAATTTTTTTAGAGTGTGATATTCACAACATCTCAGTAGAACTTATTTTTAATGAGTTTCCATCGGTTAAAATCGAATTGCTAAAACAGTACAAGGAATATTCTCGAAATATCAATAAAGCATTAAAGAAAGTCAAAAAGAGTAGGGATACAATGGGGGCAGATTATGCCTATCAGACATTAGGTATTCCTTATAAACTCTACAAAAATCAGATTGATCCCACTTACAAACTACCTGAGTTGCCGAGCAACTTTGCTTATTATAGAGATTCGCATAAAAACCTCTATCAAAATCCAATAGAAAGTTATAAATAATCATGGCAAAATTACTTATCTTACACCCCTATCGTGAAACTTACACCGATATTTACTCTTGTCTTTCCAAAAATCATCACTATACACTCCTGATTGATGATAGCAAAGTAGAATCATTTGAAACGAATAAACCAACCAATGTCACTCTAGTTACTATCCAACATTATCCTAAAAAGAGAAAAGAAACCTCACAAGGAATACTACAACAATCTCATTTCGATGCGATTGTTGCTTTAGATGAGTTTGATATGGTATTGGCTGCAGAATTACGAGAACAATTTCATATTAAGGGCCAATCAGTCAATCAAGCAAAAACTTTCCGTGATAAAGACAAAATGACACAGAAAGTCAGTGAACTAGGTTTTAAAATCCCCCATTCCCGGAAAATCTCATCTTATGAGGAATTGAAAAACTTTTTCAAAGAACATGGAGATATTATTCTAAAACCTTTGGATGGAGCTGGTTCTGTTGACACTTTCCACTTAAAAAGTGATAACGACTTAACTCCTTTTGATTCCGATAACTTTTGGGGAGATAAGACTGTCTTGGTTCAAGAATATATTTATTCAGATGTTTATCACATAGATGGCTTTGTTTATCAGGGGAATATCATCTACTGTGAACCTTCCCAATATATCTACAATCCCTTGCTCATTAAAAAAGGTATCTCAGCTGCAGCGGTTTCCTTGGATCACACTTCAAAACATTTCAAAAAACTTGTTGCTTACGCCTCTGAACTGTCTAAAAAACTCTACCCAGACGGAACATTTCTTTTTCACTTAGAGGTGTTTTACGATGGACACGAAATCATTTTTTTAGAAATTGCTTCACGCATTGGTGGTGCACGGATTCGTCAAAATCTACAATATAAACTGACCTACAATCCTCTTGAGCTTCTCTTGACAGCCATCTGTAATGACACCTTACCCATACTTCCAACCGTATTTCCAGTTACTGGCTGGCTTCTAACTGCCAAAAAGGAAGGAGTCATCCAACAACTCCCAGAACTAACGGAAACGATAAAAGAACAGTACTCTATCTTTGACTATATTACTTACACGCAAGTTGGTAAACAGTTGCATTCTGCTTTTCACAGTGCAGATGCTGTTGTCGGTTTTTCTTGTCATGGTTTAACATTCCGAGAAACAAAAAACAATCTTTTAGGAGCTGAGACTTGGGTGTTAGAAAACACGAGGTATAAGAAATGAAATATTTTATTTATCGCTTTTCTCCTGCAAGTATTGGTATTAAAGCAAAAGAAAATTTAGGTATTATCTGTCCTAGCAGACAAGAAAAAAATTATCTTTCAGTTGGATTTTTAAAGAACCAAATTTTTTGTATAGATGATTTTAGTCAAATTAATCTACTCCTTTTTTTCAAAGATATACAGAATATAGAGGATATTTTCACACTAGATGAAGGACTCATGCATATTGTCGGTATCTTAAAATCGCTTTTCACCTCCGATAAAGAGGCTTGGAAAATCGCTTATACTTATAAAGACAAGAAAATCATGCGCACTCAGCTGAGTGAACAAATCAGTCAACCTCAACTATTGAACCCAAATGATAGTCTTCCTAATACCTTTCTGATTAAACCTAGATGTGAAGCTTCTGGCAAAGATATTCATATTATCTCTCAAATACCAGAGTATTATACAGCTGAGAATTTTCTTTTAGAAAGTCAGGAACAATTTGATACCATGTTTACTTGTGATGGTATAGCTGTTAATGGAAAAATCCAATACTTTTTTACACATGAATATATAGGAAATATCCTAGATATTAAAACAACCTTCATCAATATCGTCCGTACAAACTCTCACTATAATAATCCCCTCTTCATTCAACGATTAAAAACTGAGACCCAAAAAGTATTGGACAGTTTAGGAACTGAGAAAATCCATCCTTTCCATGCAGAGTTCTTTTATAACTCCACTACAGATGAGATAAGCTTTTGTGAAATTGGAAAGCGGTTTGGTGGAGGAAATATTCCTTTGCTTATCAAATGTGCCTTTCAAATTAACATCCTAGATACTTACTGGAATCTTATAAATAGTGTTTCTATACAAGCAGAGATTCCAACATCACCCAGTAAAATTGCACTGACTTTAGCTATTTTTCAGAATGGCCATCATCAAGCTCCTCCAAAGATCCCTTTCCCTATCGAATTTTTTAGAGAATATCCTGAAAAGATAAACTGTCCTGCTCACTCACTAGATGATTTACGCTATCTCATCACTACTAGTGTAAAGAATGAGAAGGAATTTACACTCATAAACGAGCTACTTGAGGAATATAAGTATGAACAAAGAGAATAAAAATATCCTACTACTGATTATCAGGGGACAAACAACAAACTTGGGTAATATTATTTTTGATTATGCCAATAAACTATTAATCGCAAATCTTACCGTTCAATCCNCATTCTTTATGATGCTTTATCAGTCTAGCGAATCCATTGTTCGCTTACTATTTAATCTATTTGCAGGATATGTTGCTGATTTTAGCGATAGAAAACGTATGCTCATTCTAACAGATGTGATTGCTGCAATTGCAACTTTCTTACTATTTTTATTTTATAATCCGCAAAATATCTGGATATTGGTTGTTGTCAATATATTACTGGCTATTTTATTTAGTTTTAACGGCCCAGCTTATAAGGCTATTATAAAAGACCTTCTTTCCAGCGATGGAATCTTTACCTATAACTCTATTTCTAAAATAGTAGCTGAGATTGTTGGAGTTGGAGCACCGCTAGCTTCCGTCTTTGTTATCCATCAATTTGGATTTAGATATGGTATGCTGATTAATTCTTTCTCTTTTATTATTTCAGCTTTGTGTGAATATCGTTTTCACATTTTACATCACCATAATACTATCCAATCAAAATTTTTTACTGGATTAAAAGAAGGTTTTACCTACCTCTATGAAGACAAAACACTCCTAACCATTTTAATTTCTTCCGCCTTTCTAAATTTCTTAGATGCGATCTATTCCTTCTATCTTCCATTCACATCAACGTTTTCTCAATTTCATCAAATTTTTGCTTATATTCTCGTTTCTCAATCTATCGGAAGTATCTTAGGAGCTCTTATCATCAGTCTAAACAAGAAAAAAATTGAACCGAGATACTTTCTTCATTTCTTATTGCCAGGTGCAGTCTCCTTAATACTTATTAATCTTTTTCAATCCTCGCAAATTATCTTATTGATTCTATTTGCTCTGTTCTCTACAACTGTTTCAATGTTCAATGTGAATTTAATGTCACATCTCCAAGTTTCTATAGATTCCAATTTCTTAGGACGCATTTTTAGCATCATATTCACTATCAGTGGTATCTTTGCTCCTTTCGGAACTATGTTTGCATCATGGATTGATTTTAAAAATTGGCAAATATTTCAATATATAGGTATTGTTCAACTGCTGATTTATATAATCAGTTTACTAGCACTTAATAAGAGTTCCAAAAAAAGTTAAATCATCCAGCTACACAGCACAAAATTAGGAAGATTATTCAATTATAAATTGAAAATCTTTTTGAAATAAGCTATAATAAATTTAAGTAGTGATAGGAGATAGGATAGTGCCTACAATCAGTTTAACATGTGATATAAAGCTAACAAACGAAGATGCTTTAAAGATTTTCAACCATCAATCATCTGAAAAATTACAAGAAATATTGAAATCTATTGAATCACAAGATGCCTCCACTCTAACGGAAAATAAATTCATTTCAAAATATTTATAACTCATCGCTCTTACAATAAAAAATATCCTGCAAGATTGCCTTGCAGGATTTTTGCTTCTGATTATGTGACTATTAGTCCGTCTCGCTCCGCTAGGTGCGAGACAAAAAAACCACCCGCTATGCGGGTGCGCGTCGAAGGTTATACCCNAAAAACTCCAAACGCGATACAATAAAGGTGTTCAANCCAATTGTAAAGCGAAAGGAGCAAAATATGGCACAAAAGGCACATAGTTTATCGCACACAAAGTGGCACTGTAAGTATCACATTGTGTTCACCCCTAAGTATAGACGAAAAGTAATCTATAATCAATATCGAAGTAGTTTAGGAGAAATATTTCATCGCTTGTGTAGTTATAAAGGAGTTGAAATTATCGAGGGTCACTTAATGCCAGACCAT
>NZ_RJPX01000038.1:0-20920 GCF_003944325.1 Streptococcus mitis
ACTCCTTCACCAATCTTGTTACCATCTTTATCAAATAACTCAACTTTAGATCCTGGTTCTGCACTTACTTCAACTGGTGTCTTAGTTCCTGCTTTATCTGTTAGATCTGTGTTGATTTCTGGTTTAGCTGGCGCTTTTGTATCTCCTGTTGCTTTTTCTGGTGCGCTTGGTTGTGATACATTTCCTGCTGGATCTGTTGCTTTCGCTGTTACGTCTCCTGCTGGAAGTTCTACTGTTGGTGTGATTGTAGCTTTTCCGTTTTCGTCTGCTACTCCTTCACCAATCTTGTTACCATCTTTATCAAATAACTCAACTTTAGATCCTGGTTCTGCACTTACTTCAACTGGTGTCTTAGTTCCTGCTTTATCTGTTAGATCTGTGTTGATTTCTGGTTTAGCTGGTGCTTTTGTATCTCCTGTTGCTTCTTCTGGTGTGCTTGGCTCTGACACATTTCCTGCTGGATCTGTTGCTTTCGCTGTTACATCTCCTGCTGGAAGTTCTACTGTTGGTGTGATTGTAGCTTTTCCGTTTTCGTCTGCTACGCCTTCACCAATCTTGTTACCATCTTTATCAAATAACTCAACTTTAGATCCTGGTTCTGCACTTACTTCAACTGGTGTCTTAGTTCCTGCTTTATCTGTTAGATCTGTGTTGATTTCCGGTTTAGCTGGCGCTTTTGTATCTGGTGTTGAACTTGGGCCTTTAACCGTTACTTTAACTGGAACTTCTTCTTTAGATCCATCTGGGTATGTTACAACTACTGTCGCATCTTTTTCACCTGGTGTTGCTGTGTCTACTGGATCTTTGAAGGCTACTTTTGTACCCTTAGGAAGATCTTTTACATTTTCAATTGAATCTTCTGCTTTTGGTGTTGTTCCTTTGTTTACAGTTTGTGGTTTAGCTGTTGGTGTGTTCTTATCTGCATCTGTTGGTTTTTTAGTTACAAATTCTGATAAAGGTTTTTTATCTTTTGAACCATCAGCATATGTCACAACTACATTATCATCAGCATCTCTGGTAATTGATTGAATACGTGAAGGTTGTTCTTGTGCATCCACTAATGAACCTTTTTTATCCGCTAAACGTGCGTCTGGATTGTTTTGAGAATATTCAAGTTTAACCTTCTCTTTAATTTTTTCAAACTCTTTATCAGTAACATTGTTAACATCTGATACAACTACTTTGTCAGCTTCTGCTGGAGTTTTAATATCATATTTTTGAGTTTGAGGTTTGAGAATTACATTAACTGCAGTTGGGTCAGTAGCATCTCTACCATTTCCTCTTGCGTCTGCACCATCTTTGTCGATAGCTTTTACAAAACGCCATCCTAATGGAGTTCCTCCATTTTGAATCGCAGCTTCAAATTTTTCTTTTGTAAATGCTCCTTCTGGTGCTGGAGTACCAGTATACGTGATAACAGCTGGATTCTCTGCTGTCGCTGTTGTTTCAGAAGTAAATTTATTCGCCGTAAATCCGTATTGAGTATTTTGTTTATTAGTTTCTCCTGCTACGTCTTTAAATTCTTGGTTACTTCCTCTTCTTAACTCAGCACTTGCAAGTTTGCCGCTATCATCTTTGATTTTAATATCAAAAGAATTCACTTCTGATGCATAAACATAGACTTCTTTTTTATTAGGTGCTGGATCTGAATATTGAATTTCTACTGTTGGTTTTTCGTTTGTACGTACAAATTCTGACAATGGTTTTTTATCTTGAGAACCATCTTTATAGGTTACTACAAGATTTCCTTTGTCGTCTTTTGTGACTGATTCAATCTTAGCATCTTTATCAGCTACAGCTGTACCTTTTTTGTCTGCTAAGTTAGCATCATCATTCGTTTGAGAGTACTCAAGTTGGAGTTTCTCTTTGATTTTAGCCAAGTCGGCATCTGTTACATTAGCTGGATCTGCTACAACAACTTTTTCAGTTGGAGTTGCAATGTCATATTTTTGAGTTTGCCCCTTAAGCATGACACGGAATGCACCTGGATCAGTTGCAGTTGAGCTACCCACAGCTTTATTCTCAATAGATGCTCCATCAGCATCAGTTGCAGTTGCGTAACGCCAGCCTAGAACCATACCTTCTGGATTTTCACCTTTAGTTGCTGCATCTAGTTTATCTTGTGATAAACCATCTGTCGCTGCTGGTGTACCTCTATAAGTAATGACTGCTGGTGCATCTGCTGTTGCTGGTGTTTCAGCAGAGATAACATTTGCTTTAAATCCATATTGAGTATTGATGGTATTTGCTTCACCTTCAACTGGCTTAAATGGTTGGTTTCCTCCACCATTTACAATTGCGCTAGTGATTTTCCCACTATCATCTTTGAATTTGATATCGAATGAGTTTTCTTCCCCACCGTATACATAAACTTCCTTAGTAGCTTTATTAGAGTAAGGAATCTCTACTGTTGGAGCTACTACTGGAGCTGCTGGATTTACTAGATATGCTGCTGCAATCTTATCTTTTGATCCATCAGGATAAGTGATAGTAAGGTTCCCTTTTTCATCCACACTGTATTGTGAATCTGCTGGAAGACTTGGGTTAGCAGATTTCACTGCTTCGATAATCTTGTTCTTTTCAGTTTCACTAACGCCGTTAGAATCTGCAACATCTACTTTTGTACCCGCAACTGGCTCATACTTCTTGGCTGACTCAAGGACTATTACTTTAAGTTCTCTGTATATCTTTGTTGGTTTATCTCGATTACTTGCATGAAAAATAACACTGGTAGTTCCTGCTGGTTGATCCATTGCAACAGTACCACTATATTTAGCATCACGTTGTCTAATCGTAGCTCCATTTGAAGTTCCTAGGTACCCCCCTGATGGTAGTACTCCGTTTATAGCTGTCGCATTTTGCTCAACTGAAAATTTCTCTAAAGCTGTAGCTTGAGCTACAACATCAACATCAATGTTATCACCAGGATATACTGTAATAGTCTCTCTACTTACTAATAGTCTAGTATCATTATTACCAGTAACCCCACCATCAATAATAGTTAATGGTGTTTTCGTAACTGTAATCGGTGCACTCTTAGCTGACTCTGTTCCACCTACTGGTGTTGAAGTAGCTGTAATCTCTCCTTCAGGAAGACTGTTAGTAGGGTGAACAGTTGCTACACCTTGATCGTTAGCTACAGCTTCACCAATCACGACACCATCTGTGTTGTAAAGCTTAACAGTTGAACCTGCTGGTGCTTTAACTGTCACATCAGCTGGAGTACTTGCTTTACCTGCCAAATCGTTGACAATTTCTGGACCGCTAGTTGTTGGTGTTGCTGCTGGATTGTTAGTCGCTGCACCTGCCGCTGGTTTGTTAGTTGCTGCGTCTGGCGCTGGCGTGCTTGGTTTTGGTGCTTCTGGTTTTGGAGTAACTGGCTTAGCTGGTGCTACTGCTTCTTTTTCAACAATTACTTTTACAGGAACTTCTTTTGTAGATTTATCCGGGTAAGTTACAACTGCTGTTGCTCGTTTTTCACCTGGAGTTTGTGTATCTACTGCATCCTTGTACTTAACTGTTGTTCCTTTTGGAAGAGTGTCTAAGTTTCCAATTGATTTTGTCGCATCTGGTTTTTGACCAACTTTTACAGTTTGATCTTTCGCTGTTGGTGTGGAAACATCAGACTGCCACATCTTTATAGGGTTAGTTGCAATGTTGGCGAAACCTGCATTGGCACCAGCAGTGGCACTACGCATCATACCAAACACAACCTTCATATCTTTCAACTGTTCGTTAGATGTTGTTGCAGGAACTTCAGTTCTAAAACTCCATGCATAGCCATCATATCCTGAACCACCCGTAGTCGAACGGTCCACAATCAAACGTTTGTCATTCAAGGCAACATTATCCAATAACTCTTTAGTTCTCGGAGAAGAATTAGACGCCGCACTCTTGAAATATCTATCCTCTTGACCGGCAAGTTTTTCTATGGAACGACCATGGATACCACTTTCCCAACCAGAGGCCAGAGCAAAGGTATCTTTTTGATCTAATGGTAATCCAGCAGCTGTATTTGGTGATGGATTTTCAAACGTTACAGAACTACTCAACGCTGAACCATCAGGTTTTATACGTTGAACTTTTCCATTTATAAATTTAGGGTTGATTGGGGCGTTATATTTTAAACGTGTAATGCTAGTTGGCATATTAACTTCTGCAGGAATTTGGATGAAATTTCGATATACATTTCCTCCATCTGTATTATACGTATTAGATAGATTTTCTGCATGATCATTATAAAAGACAAGCCAATCTAATGAAGTAATCTTCCCACTAGCGTCTTTATTATATTTAACTTTATAATTTGTAACTCTAGAAACTGCATTAACAGCGTCATCTGTAGACGTGGCTTTATTAACATCATTAAGGATATAGGTATCACTATGACCATTTGCGGCTGCATTTGTACCTTCTGAATAGGCAACTTCCGCTCTAAAAGCATTATTTTTATCTAATGCTTTACCGTTACGTGCGTCGTTAGATCCTGTGTTTTCGATTGAGTTAGATTCTGATTTTTTCTCAGTGTTTTCTGCTTTTTTACCTACGGTTGGTTGTCCGTTAGTAGTATCTACTGCTGGAGTTTCTTTTTTCTCTACAGGTTTGTTTTTTAATTTAGTGTTCGCTGTAGTTACTAATTTGCTGTAAGCTTTTGTAATTTCGTCTTGAGTTGTTGCGTTTGCTAATGTAGCTTTCGCAGCTTCTAAGTCAGCTTTTAATACCGCAACACTCTCTTCTGTTTTGTTTTCGTATGTTCCGTTAGCTAATTTTGCTTCGATTTCTGCAATGTAGTTTTCAAGTTTAGTTTTATCTAAAGCTTTAACTTCTTTTGCAGTTTCTCCATCAAGTTTGGCTGCTACAGCTGGTGTTGTAGTAACTTCTGGCTTGATTTCTGCTACAGCAGCAGGTGCCTCATAAGTCTTGCCATCTCCGTTCGGTGTAGGGTTAACATCCCCAGTAGTCGAGTTGTTTGCTACAGTAGTTTCTGCTGTGTTTGCATGAACCACTTGAGTAGCTAAGCTAGCACCGACCGCAAAAACAAGAGAACAACCGAATAGGAAATGCTTTCCTTTTTTGATCATTCTCCAGTTCTTTTGCTCTGCATTTTTACGATTAAAATACACTATATTTTCTCCTTTTAATTTCTAAAAATAGCATGTAGTACACATACACATACACATACACATACACATACATTCAACATTATAATTTATATAAGCAGATTTGTCAATTATATTAATTATTTTTTATTTTTTTCCAGTATTTTCAGAATATTTCAGGATTTAAATCATTCACTATATTATAATATTGCACTAAAAATAAAATCTCCCTTTCCTTCAAAACTATGATAAATGCCATTTTTTGAATACTTATAAAGAATATATTGATTTCACCTACAGCTAGCTCATCCCTTTTGAGTGTCAAAAAGTAGAGAACTATGAAAGTAAAGCTTATCAGATACCAATACTCTTCGAAAATCTCTTCAAACCACGTCAGCTTCCATCTGCAACTTCAAAACTAGTATTTTGAGCAACCTGCAGCTAGCTTCCTAGTTTGCTCTTTCATTTTCATTGAGTATAAACTATGGTCAAGAAAAAGTCATTCTCTCTGACCATCTCTTTGAAACCTTACAAGCCGTCTAGGGGTCTGCATTTTTCCTCTTCAAAAAAAGCCCCATACTATCTGGTGTTCAGGAATTCCTGCTACAGATAGTATAGAGCTCAAGCAATAGTCACATAACTGCAACTGCTTTTCTATTCTTGCATGGTGTAACCAACACCACGCACGGTTTTAATGTAGCTTTTTTGACCTTTTACATCAAGCTTGCTACGTAGATAACGGATATAGACATCCACGATATTTGTTTCGGTCGCACTTTCATACTTCCAGACACTTTCCAACAACTGCTCACGAGTCAGAACTTTCTTGCTTCCCATAAGAGTAGCCAAGAGGTCATACTCACGACGAGTCAAAGCAATCATCTCCTCGCCACGATAAACGGTATGATGTTCTACGTCCATACGCAGATTGCGGTAAGACGTTGGAACCTTCATCTGACTACAGTGTTGGTCGATAAAGTCCCGACCTCGGAAAATCGCTGAAATACGAGCTACCAGATTCTCAATAATAACTGGCTTATAGATGTAAGAAACGGCAAAGCGTTGGATTGTCTCAATCTGATCTTGCAATTCTTCACGATGGTCCAAGACCATGATAACTGAGGCTGGCTTAGTCCGACTCAGCTTGTCTGCAAAATCCTGGGCTGTCATATCCCCCAGATGAGCATTCAATAAAATCAAGTCATAGTCTGTCTGAAGAGCCATGGAGAGGGCTTTTTGCCCCTCCTCAACCTGATCAACTCGGTATTGCTCTTTTTGGAGCTCCAAACTTAAAAAATGAGCTAGATTTCGTTCTTTCTCAAGTAATAAAATCCGTTTCCCCATGGCAGACCTACTTATTTTTCGTCATACCAAGAGTAGTGGAATGTTCCTTCTTTGTCTTTACGTTGGTAAGTGTGGGCACCAAAGTAGTCACGTTGCGCTTGGATCAAGTTAGCTGGAAGGTCAGCTGAACGGTAGCTATCAAAGTAAGTAATAGCTGCTGAGAAGGTTGGCACTGGTACACCAGCTTGAATAGCAAGAGCTACGATATCACGCACTGCTTGTTGGTACTTAGCAGTAATATCCAAGAAGTACTCATCCAAAAGAAGGTTAGCAAGGTCTGCATCACGGTTGTAAGCATCTGTAATCTTTTGCAAGAAACGAGAACGGATGATACAGCCATCACGCCAGATAGATGCGATGTCTGCGAATGGCAAGTTCCAGTTGTTTTCTTTAGAAGCTACACGCAATTGAGCAAAACCTTGTGCGTATGAAATGATTTTTGAGAAGTAAAGGGCTTGACGGATTTTTTCAATCAGCTCAGCCTTGTCTCCTTCAAATTTGAAGTCAGCTGGTTTTGGAAGGACCTTGCTTGCATGCACACGTTCTTCTTTGTAAGTTGAAATGTAGCGGGCAAATACTGACTCAGTAATTAGCGACAATGGCACACCAAGGTCAAGTGATGATTGGCTAGTCCATTTACCAGTCCCCTTGTTACCTGCAGCATCAAGGATGTAGTCTACGATTGGTCCATCTTGACCTTCATCGTCTTTACGGCTCAAGATATCAGCTGTGATTTCGATCAAGTAGCTGTCCAATTCACCCTTGTTCCACTCAGTAAAGATTTCAGCCATGTCTTCTGCAGAAAGGCCTAGCAAGTGTTGCATCAAGTCATAGCTTTCTGCGATCAATTGCATATCACCATACTCGATACCGTTGTGGACCATCTTCACGTAGTGACCAGCTCCATCAGGACCGATGTAAGTTACACATGGTTTGCCATCTTCTGGTGCTTTAGCTGAGATTTCTTCAAGAACATCCGCAACCAATTCATAGGCTTCTTTTTGTCCACCAGGCATAATAGAAGGACCTTCAAGGGCACCTTTTTCACCACCAGAAACTCCAGTACCGATAAAGTTAATACCTGAGTTTGCCAATTCTTCATTACGACGGATTGTATCTTTGTAGAAAGTGTTTCCGCCGTCAATCAAGATATCACCTTTGTCAAGGTGTGGAAGAAGGGCTTGGATAGTAGCATCTGTACCAGGTCCAGCTTGAACCATCAGCATGATACGACGAGGTTTTTCGATTGAGTTTACAAAACTTTCAACGTCATAGCTTGGTACGAAGTTCTTTTCAGGATGGCAAGCAATCACATCTTCCGTTTTTTCTTTACTACGGTTGTAGATAGCAACTGTGTAACCACGAGATTCAATATTAAGGGCAAGGTTACGACCCATTACGGCCATACCTACGACACCAAAGTTAGCTTTTGTCATTTGACACTCCTCTTATTTGATTTGTTTTATTTTATCATTTTTATTTTTGAAAAGAAAGAATTTTGTAACGACTGCTTAGTAGTCCAAGTCATCCGCATGTCCAGAACCATTTCCAACAAAGTATCCTGTCTTACAGTTAAGGGTAAAGAGATAGGTTCCATCTGGCTTGTAGAGGTTGTAATAACCATTGCCATTAACGATATTGACACGTTCAAGGATGTATTGGTTACCAGTGATATAACCACGTGAGCGTGAAGTCGCTAGAATTTGTTCCAAAACACCATCCGCGAAATCCCAGGCAGAGTTGTTACTATCATCAATAACAGATTGGTTGTAGGCAACACGACTGGCACTTCTTTGAACAGCAACTCCTGCACTTGATACGCCCATATTGACTTCACTACGAGAACTTCTAGTCTCATTTGAGGCCGCATTTGAGCTACTTGGACTGGTCTCACTAGTAGTATTTGAGCTGGCTTGACTAGAGTTTGAACTGCTAGTTTGACTTGAACTTGAGCTAGAAGTACTTGTTTGCTGACTCTTACCAAGACTGATAGCCTTATCTAGCACTTTATCAAGCTCCGTATTCCCAGTTTTAATATCTGTAAATTTAGCATTCGATTTGGCTTTGGCATTGGTATCTAACACACCATCAACAATAGCTGGTTTCTCAAATTGTGCATTGACATCTTGAATGGCCTTGATTTGCATTGCTAGACTATCATACTTAGATTTGGCAAGCGTATGTTCACGACTACCTTCCAGCTTATCAAGCAAGGTTTTAAGTTGAGTCAGTTTATCAAACTGGCTATTTTTTAAAGCCGTTTTGTTGCTATCTGTATAGAAGCCATCATATAAATTATTAAATTCTTCCGCTTCTGCCTGTGAGTTTGTGGTTGATTGAGAAGTCTGGATTTCCTTGGTCGAACGAGCTACTTGACGATAAACATAATAACCAGTTCCAAGGATGAGAACTACTAAGGCTGCTAGAATACCGTAAATCAGCCATTTTTTCTTACTTTTTCCATCTTCACTATCCGTTACTCGAGAAAATGTTGGAACTTCTTCCTCTCCAAACAATTGTACTTCTTCAGTCTCAAATTCTTCGGCAAGAGGGACTTCTGAAACGCGTGTGAATTCTAAATCATCAAACTGACTCAATTCATTTTCTGAATCTGGAGAATGAACTCCTGTTTCCTCACGAAGCTCTTGAAGCAAATTATCCAGAGTCTGAGTCTCCTCTATCTCTTCTACCTCTTCTTTTTCAACTAAATCATCCTTGCTAAACTGACGCGTTTCAAACTTATCTGCCTCAATTTCATCTTTGTGTTGCTTGATATACTTGTCCAAAATGGAATCTTCAGGTAGGACCCCTGCTTCCACCTCTTCATTTTTTCGAATAGCTTGTCCAACCGTTAGCTCTTTGGCATCATCAAAATCAAATTGCGGTTCTTGATCTTCATTTTTATGACGATTCCGTCTCTTCTTAGTCATGAGTTTACCTTCCTACTTTACTTTCTGGCGTTTAACACGCTGACCAAAATATTGATACAAATCAACTTTTAAGGTACCATTGTATAATTTACGTTTCTTATCTGCTTGACTACCGTACTTGGTCTCAAAAGCTTCATCACTAGTTAAGATAAATTTGCTCCAGGTTTTCAGCGGTGCAAATACTTGCCCCATTTCAGCATAAAGCTTGGTAACCCCTTCATCATCTGACAAACGTTCCCCATAAGGCGGATTGGAAATAATCACTCCATTGATTTTATCAGAACGCAAATCCTGCACGCGCATCTGCTTAAAGGTAATATCTCCTGCAACCCCTGCTGCCTGGGCATTTGCCTTAGCAATTTCCACCATGCGAGCATCAATATCACAGCCCATAATATCTAGTTCCAACTCACGATCCACTTTCTTAGCTGCCTCTGTGCGAACCTCTTGAATCAAACGATCACTAATCCAGTTCCATTCCTCAAATGCAAAGGAACGGCGCAGACCAGGCGCCATCTTTCTAGCAATCATAACCGCCTCAATACAGAAAGTTCCTGAACCACAGGTCGGATCAATCAAAGGCTTGTCTGGATACCAGTTAGAAAGTTGCAAAATAGCTGCTGCCATGTTTTCCTTGATAGGAGCCCCACCTTTTTCGGTACGATAGCCACGTTTAAAGAGACTAGAGCCTGTCGTATCAATCATGACAGTTGCTACATCTTTGAGAATAGATACCTCAATCTTAAACTCTGGGCCATTCTCCATCAGAGGAACACCTTCTGGACGGGCATAGTGTTTCTGCAACTTCTTAACAACAGCCTTCTTTGAAATAGCCTGTACACTTGGCTCATTGTGAAGTTTAGATTTAACACATTTAGCTTTTGAAATTGGGAACCGAGCACCAAGCGGCAAATAATGTTCCCAATCTAGGGCAAATACTCCCTGAAACAGCTCTTCAAAAGTCTTAGCAGGGAAAGTACCTACAATAATCTTGATACGGTCTGCCGATCGAAGCCAGAGGTTGGTTTCGATAATTGCTCTTGCATCTCCTTGAAAACGAACACGGCCGTTTTCAACCTGACAATCATAGCCCAACTCTCTCACTTCTCGTCCCACAACAGCTTCAAGACCTGCTGCTGCAGTAGCGATTAAATTAAATTCTTTTTTCATTTTCAGTCTTGTAAGACCTTTCTATATGTCCACTTTAAAAAATGAGGTTGAGAAAATTTCTCAGCCCCAACCTATATGCAATTTTCTATAAGCCATGTTTTGTTCCAGAAGTGACTAGGACCACTTCCTTCGATAATCATCTGTCTACCACTAACAGCATAGAGCTGATAGTAGTCAGAGTACTACGTTCGTTTCCGCGTACTCCATGCCCCGACCAAAATTTGGGTTGCTAGCTTGAGGGGTTTACCGCGTTCCACTCTCTCCGTTTCCGAAAAGACTCCGTCACTGTGGCACTTTCAAGCCTACTCTGGCCTATCCAAGGACTTAGCCATTTCAACTGCCGTAACGATTTCTCGTCCCTAGGCTTATGAATTCGCCTAGCACAAACACTACAGGCATCACAGCCTGTGCTAGCATGGACTTTCCTCATGAAAAGAAATTCTCTCCACGCGATTATCCAAAAATTGCACATTTTAAATAAGCTCTTATAAATCAGAGTTATCCAAAATTTGTTTACCAAACACTTCTTTTTCGAGACGATTCAAGCGTTTCAAAATATCAAAATTCGTCATAGAGCCTGAAGTTGCCGCTTCAAGAGGCTCTGCTTGAACTGGTGAAGGTTTCGGTTTACGAGATAATTCTTCCTTCAACTCAGCAATTTCTTGACGGAGAGACTTAACTAGGGCAGCATAAGTTTCATAGTCCTTGATGACATCATCCAAAAATTCATCAACTTCAACCTTACTATATCCACGAACTTCACGCCCAAACTCTTGCTCAAAAATATCTTTTGCTGTAAAAATAATACTTGCCATCTCTCTCTCCATTCTCGATTTCTAATAGTATTATTATATAAAAAAAGGCAAACAAAAATCAAGGTCAAAGGCTTACTTTTCAGAAAAATTTTCTGCCAGCTCATTTAAGTCTTCAAAGGTTAGCCTTTTTATACGATAACCTTCCTGATTTGTCATCAGCTTGTCCATAAATTTTAATTTTGTCTCATTTTCTGGATCATAGAAAAAATAGGCTAAATCAGTATTTTCCAGTAAAAATCGTTGGTAATCACGCAGTTGTCCCATGTTTTCATACTTAGGATAAGCATATTTAATAAAATCTACCTGCTTAAATTGGCTAAGTTTAAGCTGATTAGCTTCATTCCAATTTTCCCCGTGTGTTTCAAAATCAAAAATAGTCGCTAGGCTGAAATCATACTCGTCTTTCATTTCATTTGCAACATCGAGAACCCAGGACTCAAATCCTAAATTCCCTGTAAATACCAGCCATTTAAGTCCCTCTTCAGCTAAACTTTCTAAATCCCTTCGAATCGCTTTCTTTATAACTTTTAACCTGACATCCTTTTCGTTAAAGACACCCAAGTCGAAGTTAGAGTAGCCCATAATTAAAGCTGTAGTCATTTTTGCCCCTTTCTTTATATTTTTATGGTATAATAGAGCGATGTTATTGTACCAATAAGGAGAAATATGGTCAACTATCCTCATAAAATTTCATCAAAAAAAAGCCAAACATCCATTTCTCAACCAAAAAATTTTGCAAATCGAGGAATGACTTTTGAAAAGATGATTAACGCTACCAACGACTACTATCTGACGCATGGCATGGCCGTTATCCATAAAAAACCAACGCCTGTTCAGATTGTTCGAGTAGATTATCCTCAACGTAGTCGAGCCAAAATTGTAGAAGCTTATTTTAGACAAGCTTCCACAACAGATTACTCTGGCGTATATAGAGGACATTACATTGACTTTGAAGCCAAGGAAACACGACAAAAAAATGCTATTCCACTAAAGAACTTCCATCTTCATCAGATTCAACATATGGAACAAGTTCTGGAACAGCAGGGCATTTGCTTCGTTCTACTTCATTTTTCTTCTCAACAAGAAACTTACTTGTTGCCGGCACTTGATTTGATTCGTTTTTATCATCAAGATAAGGGTCAAAAATCAATGCCACTTGGATATATTCGGGAAAACGGATATTTAGTAAAGCAAGGTGCTTTCCCTCAAATTCCCTATCTCGACATTATCAAAGAACATTTACTAGGTGGTAAAACAAGATGAACAAACAAATTATTCTGCGATTCTTAAAGTATATGGGGATTACATTCCTTACCTTATTTATCGCTTTATTTCTATTAGGTGGTGGTGTCTTCCTCTACTTTGTTAGCAAGGCTCCAGCCTTATCTGAAAGTAAATTGGTTACGACAACTTCTAGCAAAATTTATGACAACAAGAACGAATTGATTGCTGACCTTGGTTCTGAACGTCGCGTAAATGCTCAAGCCAATGAAATTCCTACTGATTTGGTTAAAGCTATCGTCTCAATCGAAGATCACCGCTTCTTTGATCATAGAGGTGTTGATACCATTCGTATCATGGGAGCTGCATTGAGAAACCTCCAAGGACAAGGGGGACTCCAAGGGGCTTCAACCTTGACCCAGCAATTGATTAAATTAACTTACTTTTCTACTTCAACTGCTGACCAAACCATATCACGTAAAGCTCAAGAAGCTTGGCTAGCAGTTCAGCTAGAACAAAAAGCAACCAAGCAAGAAATCCTGACCTATTACATCAATAAAGTCTACATGTCTAACGGTAACTATGGAATGCAAACTGCAGCCCAAAATTACTATGGAAAAGACTTGAAAGAATTAAGCTTGCCGCAGTTAGCACTCCTTGCTGGAATGCCTCAGGCACCGAACCAATATGACCCTTATTCCCATCCAGAAGCTGCTCTCGAACGTCGTAATTTAGTACTTTCAGAAATGAAAGAGCAAAATTACATCAGTGCAGAACAGTATGAAAAAGCAATTAATACTCCTATCACTAATGGTCTCCAGAGCTTGAAATCAGCCAATAGTTACCCAGCCTATATGGATAACTACCTCAAGGAAGTAATCAACCAAGTTGAACAAGAAACTGGTTACAACCTTCTTACTACAGGTATGGATGTCTACACAAATGTGGACAAAGATGTTCAACAGCGACTTTGGGATGTTTATAATACAGATGAGTATGTTGCTTACCCAGATGATGAACTCCAAGTAGCGTCCACTATCGTAGATGTATCAAATGGTAAAGTAGTCGCTCAGTTAGGTGCCCGTCACCAATCAAGTAATGTATCTTTCGGCATCAACCAAGCTGTTGAAACCAACCGTGACTGGGGTTCTACTATGAAACCAATTACTGACTATGCGCCCGCTTTAGAGTATGGAGTTTATGACTCTACTGCAACTATTGTACATGATGTTCCTTATAACTATCCTGGTACTGATACTCCAGTCTACAACTGGGATCATGGATACTTTGGAAATATTACAATCCAGTATGCACTTCAACAGTCACGTAATGTCACAGCGGTTGAAACCTTGAATAAGGTTGGTCTGGACAGAGCCAAAACCTTCCTAAATGGTCTTGGTATCGATTATCCAAGCATACACTACGCAAATGCCATTTCAAGTAATACACCTGAATCCAACAAAAAATACGGCGCAAGTAGTGAAAAAATGGCTGCTGCTTATGCTGCCTTTGCTAATGGTGGAATTTACCATAAACCAATGTATATCAATAAAATCGTCTTCAGTGATGGTAGTGAAAAAGAATTTTCAGACGCTGGCACACGAGCTATGAAAGAAACAACTGCCTATATGATGACCGAAATGATGAAAACTGTCTTAGTTTATGGAACTGGACGTGGAGCCTACTTACCATGGCTTCCACAAGCAGGTAAAACAGGTACTTCTAACTATACTGACGAAGAAATTGAGAAATATATCAAGAACACTGGCTACGTAGCTCCAGATGAAATGTTTGTGGGTTATACTCGTAAGTATTCTATGGCTGTTTGGACAGGTTACTCAAATCGTCTCACTCCAATCATTGGTGATGGTTTCCTCGTAGCTGGTAAAGTCTATCGAGCAATGATGACCTATCTCTCAGAAGATAACCACCCTGGAGATTGGACAATGCCAGAGGGCTTATACAGAAATGGTGAATTTGTCTTCCAAAACGGAGCAAGAAATAGTTGGAATACACCAGCTACACAACAAACACAGTCAGTAGAGAATTCCTCTACAGCGACTGAAAGTTCAACTACTCAAGCAAATACGACGGTTGGGCAACAACCAAATAATGCTCCAGTAACTGAGCCTAATCAGGGACAAACTAGTCAAACCGTCCAACCAGTACAACCAACACCGCAAAATCCACCAGTTCAACAGCAACCACAACAGTAAAAAGTAAATCCTGAGTTCACAGTTCTGCTCAGGATTTTTTCTATAATAAAATATATTTCGCAATATTGAAAATATGGTAGATTGAAGTAGGATTCGAACGAATCGATTAATAATACTCAATGAAAATCAAAGAGCAAACTAGGAAGCTAGCCGCAGGCTGTACTTAAGTACGGCAAGGTGAAGCTGACGTGGTTTGAATTTGATTTTCGAAGAGTATAAAATCAAATTAATTTCTAGAAATGTTTTAGCAACCATGGCCTACTCTTCTAACTTCAATCCATTACAAATTCCCTCATTTATTTGTGCAGATTTTATTTCATTTCACTATAGAATAGCCATCAATCTATTTTCTAAAAACCAAAAGAAGTCAGCTAAAAACTAACTTCTTTTTTATCTTATTTCACATGTTTTGCAAGGTCTTCTTGCGCTTTTTTATTGGATTCTTCTTTTTCTTTCATCCATTTATCTTGAGCTTTTTGGTATTCCTCTACAGTGACTGCCTTGTCTTGAAGCTCAAGGTATTTATACAAGAGTGGTTCACTTGTACCTTTATTTCCTGACAATGCAAATGGTATTGTAAATGGTACCATCTTAGACAAGATTGGACGCCCTGTACGAGATGTAGTTGGAATAATCAAAGCACTATCTGTCAACCAAGCTTGGGCCGCAGCATATTTATCATATCGTTTAGAAACATCTATAGCCTCATCACCAGCTTCTGTAACCAATTTTTCGTAGTCATATAGACCTACTTTTTTAGCAGCTACATTATCTTTACCTGAGTCAAATCCTAAATATGTTTTAGTACTTTCTCCTACAGATGGTTTGATAATATCAAGGTAGGTTGATGGATCGGCAAAGTCAGGACCCCATCCAACGTTATCTGAAATATCCCAATCCTCACCAGCAGCAGTTTCTGCAAATAAAGTTACATTAAGCACTTCATCTTTTTGCAATTGTTGAATATCAATAATGACATTATCAGTTCCTAAAGTCGCTTCCAAGGATTGTTTCATAGATTGGACGCGCTGAACTTTTGTAGTTGCTGTTTGGTCAACAGGCATATCTAGGTGAATTGGGAATTGGACTCCTTCTGCTTGTAGGGCTGATTTGGCTTTAGCAAATTCAGCCTTGGCTTTCTCTGGATTGTAAAAGCCATCCTGAGAATCTGCAAGATTAACATCCTTCCATTCATCCCCATAAGTCACCAATTTTTCTTTGACCATATCGCCAAAGTTTTTACCATCTGCTTGAACAAATGTTGGTGGAACAAAGAGATTACGTAAGATTTTGCTTGCTCCAGTTTGTCCATTCAGCTGAGAGGCATAGGCCGTACGGTCAAATCCAAAGGCAATAGCCTGACGGAAATCCTTGTTTAAGAGAGCCTTTTTGGTAGATGTCTTTTGTTCTTCGCTAGTCTTAGAAGTATATTTATAGGACTGACGGTCAATATTTGTCCCCACTACATAAGTCGTAGAGTCCTGTTGCGTATAGACAATATTGTCTTTCATACTCTTCTCAAGCTCTGCAAAACTTGCATTTGTTGGATAGAGACGAGCTGCTGTAAGGCTACCATCTTTAAAGTTTTCTGCTGGTTTGCTAGTATCTTGACCATCCCAGAATGACAATTTGACCTTGTCAATATGGACATTGTCCTTATCCCAGTAGTTCGGATTTTTCACAAATTCAACAGCAGATTTGGTTACAATGGATTTCAACAAATAAGGACCATTATACAAGATACTACTTGGATCTGTTGCTTTGGCAAAATCATCCCCTTTTGAGTTCAAAAACTCTTCATTAACTGGTGCCAAGACACCCATGGTTGTTTTAGAATTCCAAAAACTTTCAGGTTTGTTCAAAGTGTATTGGACTGTTTGATCGTCAATCGCTTTAATCCCGACTTGAGAGAAATCTTTATTTTCCCCTTTAGCGTAGGCGTCCAAACCTTTAATTGAATCCTGTACCAAGTAAAGGGCTTCTGCTTTCTTATCTGTTGCATATTTAAGACCTGTTACAAAGTCTTGAGCCTTAACAGGAGCATACTCTTCTCCCTCAGATGTATACCACTTGGCATCCTGACGAATCTTATAAGTATAAGTCAAGCCATCCTTAGAAACCGACCAGTCTTCTGCCATTGAGGGAATAAGATTCCCGTATTTATCATTTTCAAGTAATCCATCAATCACATTACTAGTAATGTCAGCAGTCGCTGCCTTACCAGTTGTTAAATAGTTGAGATTATCTGGGTGTGTCTCGTAGGTAAATGCAAAAGTCTGCTCACCTTTAGTAGCAGAACCACCAGAACAAGCCGCTAAGACACCTGTAGCCAATAAAGTTACTCCCGCAAGAGCCAATACTTTTCTCGTTTTCATAAACTTCTCCTTCATTTTTCTATCCATTATAGCCCCTTTTTTAAACATTGTCAACAGAATTTTCAGAATTTTTGAAAATTATTTTTTAAACAATTTCGTTAAAAAATATGAATATTATCAATAATATTTCTAAACAGCAATTGGTAGCCTGTTGGGGTTGTTTAATCTAACTCATTTCTTACACACTGCAAAGCTGCTCCAATTACTTGGTGCATATCGTAATAACGATAGTGTCCTAAACGGCCACCAAAGATAACATTCCCTTGCTCATCAGCCAATTTTTTATATGATTTATACAAATGATTATTACGATCATTATTTACTGGATAATAAGGCTCATCACCTTTTTCCCAAGTTTTAGAATGTTCCTTAGTAATAATAGTCTTTGTTTGATTCCCAAACTCAAAATGTTTGTGTTCAATAATGCGAGTATATGGAGTTTCAGCATCAGTATAGTTGACAACTGCATTTCCTTGGTAATTCTCCATATCTAAGGTCTCATTTTCAAAACGAAGACTACGGTACTCTAGTTCACCTAACTTATAGTCAAAGAATTCATCAATCATACCAGTAAAGACAATCTTAGGAAAATCTTTCAGATATTGCTCTTTATTGGCAAAGAAATCAACATTTGTTTCTACATCAATATTTTCATGATCCAACATTTTTTCAACTATTTGAGTGTAGCCACCAATTGGAATCCCTTGATAGGTATCATTAAAATAGTTGTTATCATAGGTCAGGCGTACTGGCAAACGGCGAATGATAAAGGCTGGGAGTTCCGTAGTTGGCTTGCCCCATTGTTTCTCTGTATAATCTTTGATTAATTTTTCGTAGATGTCTGTACCTACTAGAGATATCGCCTGTTCTTCCAAATTTTCAGGAGTTTTGCCATTTAAAACAGCACGTTGCTCATCAATCTTAGCCTGTGCTTCTGCTGGCGTTACAACTCCCCAAAGTTTATTGAAGGTATTCATATTAAAAGGTAGGTTATAAATCTCTCCCTTATAATTAGCAACAGGAGAGTTAGTATAGCGATTAAACTCTGCAAACTGGTTTACATAATCCCAAATCTCCTTATCAGAAGTATGGAAGATATGAGCACCATACTCATGAACTTGAATTCCTTCCTCTTCACGAGTATAGATATTACCCGCGATATGATTTCGTTTTTCAATAACTTTGACTTTTTTTCCTTTTAAGGCTGCTTCATGGGCAAATACTGCACCAAAAAGACCAGCACCAACGATAAGATAATCGTACATAGATATCCTCCTTTAAAATTACATTTTCAAAAATAATTAGTTAAATTTTCTTTAATTTCTTATAGAAAATTTTAAGAAAATCAAGAATGAAATCATCCTTTAACAATACTAGAATTACACCGTAACTTCCAAAGAAAATGATTCCTTCCACACATAATAACAAAAAATTACTTAATTGTAAGCTCTTTGCAAGAATCATTCCTAAAGTACTTATACCTACAGTAAATAGATAGCGTATCCCAACTATTTGATGTATTATTTTAAAGAGTAAATCTCTCGTATAGTAAATCTGAACACATAAAACAACGAATTCTGCAATCATAGTGGCAAACGCTGCTCCACTTACACCATAAGCTGGAATTAAAATGAAGTTTAGTAGTAAATCTATTAACGCTCCTAAAGTAACTGAAAGTAATACGTACTTTTCTTTTTCTAAAGGTGTCAATACTTGAATACCTAATACACCCGTAAGTGCATTAGGAATAACTGCAAACATTAAAAATTGCATTCCTATAACAGCACCCAAATATCCCTCCCCAGCAAGTAGCAAAATACTTTCCTTTGATACTGAAATAAAGAATACTGACAATGGAAGCGATAAGAATAACGTAAAGTTCAAAGCTTTTGTCATAATTTCCAAAAACTGCTCCCTCATACGGTTATTAGCATAGTAGGACATTCTTGGAAGCAAAACATTTCCTAATGAAGTAACAACACTCAAGAGAATTCCCTTTAGTTTTGTTGCTGCAGTATATAATCCCACATCGTATGTTCCTTTCATACTTCCTAGCATAACGGTATCAAGATTCGTATAAATCGATACTACCAATGTCTGAGCAAATAAGATCAAAATCGGCTTTATATGTGGTTTAAAATGATAAGTTTCTGTCTTTTTAAATGATACATATTTAAATACTCGTTTAAAATTTAAAATATTTGATCCCACACTAGCAAAAACGGAAATTCCTGCATACATAATATAATCCTCAGGACTATGAATCATTAAGAAAATCATAGCCAACGAAAGAAGTCTGAAGAAAATTGATCTAAAAGTAATATAATCATATTGTTCAATTGCTTGAAAAAACCAACCAACTCCTATAACATTTAATAGTATGCCTATTGCATTGATATAAAATAATTCTTTATAGACGTACATTGACGGTAAAGCGAACAACATTATAAAATATGCAATGAGTACTAAAAATACAAGAATTACATTAATAATCAATAGTTCTTGGACAATGGTAGATAATTTTCTTTTATCATCACGTACTTTTGCTGCAGCACGTATGCCATACGTTGGAATACCAAGTGAAGCAATCATCATAAAATAAGATACAATAGATGATACATATGCTACAGTACCATTCGCCTCAACCTGAAGTACTCTAGAAACATAGGGAAATGTTAACAATGGAAAGATGAAATTTGAAACAGTCAAAATAAAATTCATTATAAAATTATATCTGATGGATTTAACTTTATAACTTGTCATATTATCCCTCATCTAAATAGAAAATTTTTCTCGATGTTCTTTATAATACTCGAACATAGCCTTATTCTGAGGACCAAACGATAAATGTCCCACAACCACATTTTCACTGACCATCAATGGTTTTGAATTTAAGATGCAAAAATTACAAATTTGGACTTCATCCACTCCAAGTCCAGCTCCCTCAAACTCAACATTAAAATGATCCATCAATTCCCATAAGCTTCTCTCAAATAAAATTGCACCGATACTGAAGCGAATTGCACACGGATTCACTTTTTTCTCTTCTTTTGAAAATTGTGCATTCAATGTATCTATGGTAGGAATTACTTCTCCATCGCCCCAGAAAAACTTCGCTACTTCGGGATTACTCTCTATAAAACGAGGCTGTCCAGCTATATATTTCGATTTTTCTCCAAATTTTTCATAATAAACATCTTCCAAGCCTAATTTTTGTAAGATTCTTTTATGTCCATAACCATTAACCGGAATTAGTGGTGCTACTNCACCAGGTGCATAATCCCCTTCTTGTGCTAAAATATATGCCTCTTTTAAATTTCCAAAATAATGTTCTGTAATAAAAATATCTTCATCAATTTTATAAATATATTGTGCTTGAGGATGTAAATTAATAGCTACGTTTTGAATTAAAGATATATTGTTCTGCTCCGTACTCAAATACGACCAATTATTTTCTTCACAAATTTGGTTTAATTTTTCTGAATAGATGCCAGAAGATAGGACACAAATATCCATTGTTTCTGGTGCAAATGTCTTTACTCTTCCTAGCACATCGCCATATAAAAATTCTTTATACCCCGCTAATATGATACATAAATCTTTACTATCTTTTTTACGGTCAATAAATTTCCCTGTATATTTAAATTTTTTTTCGAAGCGATATTGATTTTTTTTTCTTTGTAATTGTTGATAAATTCCTTTAGTCAGATGACTCTTTTTAAGAAACTTTTTAATACCCATTTTTTCTCC
>NZ_RJPX01000039.1:0-18282 GCF_003944325.1 Streptococcus mitis
TTGCTTAAGTTAGGAGTTCCTAAATGGATAGCAGATAAGGTATCTGGCTGGGGTGACCACTATCAATTAGTAGCTCAGAAGTCGGTACTTAAACGTGCTATATCAAAACCAGTCCTTGAGAAACGTGGACTGGTTTCGTGTTTGGATTATTACCTTGAACGACATGCGTTAAAAGTTAGTTGAACCGCCGTATGCCGAACGGCACGTACGGTGGTGTGAGAGGGGCTAGAGATTATCCCCTACTCGATTGTTTTAAGAAAACTATTAAACCAGAATTTTGGACTAATACTCTTCGAAAATCTCTTCAAACCACGTCAGCTTTATCTGCAACCTCAAAGCTGTGCTTTGAGCTACCTGCATCTAGCTTCCTAGTTTGCTCTTTGATTTTCATTGAGTATAAAAATACCACTTTAAGAGAAGAAATTTTAATTTCATAAACTTCAGGCAAACGCTTGCATTCTAGTTTTTATTGGACTATAATAGGTTGGTATAAAGCCTTCTGTAGTAATAAAATGTAGAAGGTGTAGAAAGTAGGGATTTAGAATATTTGTAGTTAAAAATACAATGTTGCTATTCCTTGCGATAGGGAGATAGATATGGCAATGATAGAAGTGGAACATCTTCAGAAAAATTTTGTGAAGACTGTTAAGGAACCAGGCTTGAAGGGGGCTTTGCGCTCCTTTATTTATCCTGAAAAGCAGACCTTTGAAGCGGTCAAGGATTTGACCTTTGAGGTCCCAAAAGGGCAGATTTTAGGCTTCATCGGGGCAAATGGTGCTGGGAAGTCGACAACCATTAAAATGCTGACAGGGATTTTGAAACCGACATCTGGTTTTTGTCGAATTAACGGCAAGATTCCCCAGGACAATCGTCAAGATTATGTCAAAGATATTGGCGTAGTTTTTGGACAACGTACCCAGCTATGGTGGGATTTGGCACTGCAAGAGACCTACACGGTCTTAAAAGAGATTTACGATGTGCCAGACTCGCTCTTTCATAAGCGCATGGATTTTTTGAATGAAGTCTTGGATCTGAAAGACTTTATCAAGGATCCCGTGCGAACTCTTTCACTGGGACAACGGATGCGGGCGGATATTGCGGCGTCCTTGCTCCACAATCCCAAGGTTCTCTTTTTAGATGAGCCAACCATTGGTTTGGATGTTTCCGTCAAGGATAACATTCGTCGTGCCATTACCCAGATCAATCAGGAGGAAGAGACTACCATTCTCTTGACCACTCACGATCTGAGTGATATTGAGCAACTCTGTGATCGGATTTTTATGATTGACAAGGGGCAGGAGATTTTTGATGGAACGGTGAACCAGCTCAAGGAAACCTTTGGCAAGATGAAGACTCTTTCCTTTGAATTGGTGTCAGGGCAAAGTCATCTCCTTTCTCACTATGAAGGCTTTTCGGATATGACAATTGATAGACAAGGGAATAGTCTCAACATTGAATTCGATAGTTCCCGCTACCAGTCGGCTGATATTATCAAGCAAACCCTGTCTGATTTTGAAATCCGCGATTTGAAGATGGTGGATACGGATATTGAGGATATTATCCGTCGCTTCTACCGAAAGGAGCTCTAAGATGGTCAAATTGTGGAGACGATATAAACCCTTTATCAATGCAGGTGTTCAGGAATTGATTACTTACCGAGTCAACTTTATTCTCTATCGGATTGGCGATGTTATGGGGGCTTTTGTAGCCTTTTATCTCTGGAAGGCAGTCTTTGATTCCTCACAGGAGTCCTTGATTCAGGGATTCAGTATGGCAGATATCACCCTCTACATCATCATGAGTTTTGTGACAAATCTTCTGACTAGATCAGATTCGTCCTTTATGATTGGGGAGGAGGTTAAGGATGGTTCCATTATCATGCGATTGTTGAGACCAGTGCATTTTGCGGCCTCCTATCTTTTTACTGAGCTTGGGTCTAAGTGGTTGATTTTTATCAGCGTTGGCCTTCCATTTTTAAGTGTCATTGTCTTGATGAAAATCTTATCTGGGCAAGGTATTGTAGAAGTGCTAGGATTGACGGTCCTTTACCTCTTTAGCCTAACGATCGCCTACCTGATTAACTTTTTCTTTAATATCTGTTTTGGATTTTCTGCCTTTGTATTTAAAAATCTTTGGGGATCCAATCTACTCAAGACTTCCATAGTGGCTTTTATGTCTGGAAGTTTGATTCCCTTGGCTTTCTTTCCAAAGGTTGTTTCAGACATTCTGTCCTTCCTGCCTTTTTCATCCTTGATTTATACTCCGGTTATGATCATTGTTGGGAAATACGATGCTAATCAGATTCTTCAGGCGCTCGCTTTGCAGTTCTTCTGGCTCTTAGTGATGGTGGGCTTGTCTCAGTTGATTTGGAAACGAGTCCAGTCCTTTATCACCATTCAAGGAGGTTAGTATGAAAAAATATCAGCGTATGCATCTGATTTTTATCAGACAATATATCAAGCAAATTATGGAATACAAGGTGGATTTTGTGGTTGGTGTCTTGGGAGTATTTCTGACTCAAGGCTTGAATCTCTTGTTTCTCAATGTCATCTTTCAACACATCCCATCCCTAGAAGGCTGGACTTTTCAAGAGATTGCCTTTATCTATGGTTTTTCTTTGATTCCCAAGGGCTTGGACCATCTCTTTTTTGACAATCTCTGGGCACTAGGGCAACGCCTAGTCCGAAAAGGGGAGTTTGACAAGTATCTGACTCGTCCTATCAATCCCCTCTTCCACATCCTAGTCGAGACCTTTCAGATTGATGCCTTGGGCGAACTCTTGGTCGGTGGTATTTTACTGGGAACAACCGTAACTAGCATTGCTTGGACTCTCCCAAAATTCCTGCTTTTCCTAGTTTGTATTCCTTTTGCGACCTTGATTTATACTTCCTTGAAAATCGCGACAGCCAGCATCGCTTTTTGGACCAAACAGTCAGGCGCCATGATTTATATTTTCTATATGTTCAATGATTTTGCCAAGTACCCGATTTCGATTTATAATTTTCTTCTTCGTTGGTTGATTAGCTTTATCGTGCCTTTTGCCTTTACGGCCTACTATCCTGCCAGCTATTTCTTGCAGGACAAGGATGTAATCTTTAACATCGGAGGTTTGATGTTGATTTCCCTGGCTTTCTTTGTCATTTCCCTTAAACTTTGGGATAGGGGCTTAGATGCCTACGAAAGTGCAGGTTCGTAAATAATACAATATCAAAGCCTTGTCTCAGGACAGGCTTTTTTTAATAGAGATGAAAATTTCTTGACACCTATTCTCAGATCGCTATATTGTAAGTGTAATCGCCGATTTAGCTTATACTCTTCGAAAATCTCTTCAAAGCACGTCAACTTCCATCTGCAACCTCAAAACAGTGTTTTGAGCAATCTGCGGCTAGCTTCCTAGTTTGCTTTTTGATTTTCATTGAGTATTAGTTGCTAGAGCAAGACACTCGTAAAGCCTAAGTCACAGGTGAACATATGACTGAAGATTTGCAAAATTAGACAAGTAGAAAATAACCGTTAAGCCTAGTTCTTATCGGTTATTTACTTTGTTTAATAGTATTGTTATTGCATCAATTATGTCTGTCTTTGTGGTTCTGGTAGTGTTTCAACTTGATTGCTACTATTTTTGATGGTGTGAATGTGCTGATAATGTATCTCAGTTAAGTACGAAATTTTTATATCGTTTTTAATACACATTAAAAATAAAATTAACACATCTTAATTTTTCTTGACTTAAATTTTTTTAATTGATATACTATTTTTCAGAGAGCTAACAATTATATATAAATGTACTACTCTATTTCCTAGATAATACTTAGTAAAACTTTTTATAACAAAGGCTAGCAAAGTTAAAGTTTTCTATCTATCGGAAGTTAAATAAATATGTAAGGAATTAAAATGAAAAAAAGTACAGTATTGTCACTAACCACAGCTGCAGTTATTTTAGCAGCATATGTCCCTAATGAGGTAGTTTTAGCAGACACATCTAGCTCTGAAGATGCTGTAACTATCTCTGATAAAGAAAAAGTAGTAGTAGGTAAACAAAACGAAAACAAAGAAAAACATGAAGATATTCATAATGCTATAGAAACTTCAAAGGATACTGAAGAGAAGAAAACAACAGTTATTGAGGAAAAAGAAGTTGTTAGTAAAGAATCTGTGATAGACAATAAAACTAACAATGAAAAAGCAACAATCAAAAAAGAAGATTCCAATCAATACAAAGGAGATAATGCAGACTCGTCTGCAAGTAAAGACACGGAAAGTCCCAAAAAAGAAGATAGACTTGTCTATATTGCTGAATTTAAAGATAAAGAATCTGAAGAAAAAGCAATCAAGGAATTATCCAATCTTAAGGATACAAAAGTTTTATATACTTATGATACGGTTTTTAATGGTGTTGCAATAGAAACAACTCCAGATACTTTGGACAAAATTAAACTAATAGAAGGTATTTCATCGGTTGAAAGGTCACAAAAAGTCCAACCTATGATGAATCATGCTAGAAAAGAAATTGGAGTTGAAGAGGCAATCGATTACCTAAAGTCTATCAATGCACCATTTGGGAAAAACTTTGATGGTAGAGGTATGGTCATTTCAAATATCGATACCGGGACAGATTATAGACATAAGGCTATGAGAATCGATGATGATGCCAAAGACTCAATGAGATTTAAAAAAGAAGACTTAAAAGGTACTGATAAAAATTTCTGGTTGAGTGATAAAATTCCTCATGCTTTCAATTATTATAATGGTGGTAAAATTACTGTAGAAAAAGCTGATGATGGAAGTGATTATTTTGATCCCCATGGGATGCATATTGCTGGGATTCTTGCGGGAAATGATACTGAACAAGATATCAAAAACTTTAACGGAATAGATGGAATTGCGCCTAATGCACAGATTTTCTCTTATAAAATGTACTCTGACGCAGGATCTGGCTTCGCAGGAGATGAAACAATGTTTCATGCTATTGAAGATTCCATCAAACACAACGTTGATGTTGTTTCGGTATCATCTGGTTTTACAGGAACAGGTCTTGTAGGTGAAAAATATTGGCAAGCTATTAGAGCGTTAAGAAAAGCAGGCATTCCAATGGTTGTAGCTACGGGTAACTATGCGACTTCTGCTTCAAGTTCTTCATGGGATTTAGTAGCAAATAATAATCTGAAAATGACCGACACTGGAAATGTAACGCGAACTGCAGCACATGAAGATGCGATAGCGGTCGCATCTGCTAAAAATCAAACAGTTGAGTTTGATAAAGTCAACATAGGTGGAGAAAGTTTTAAATACAGAAATATAGGGGCCTTTTTCGATAAGAATAAAATCATAACAAATGAAGATGGTTCAAAAGCTCCTAGTAGATTGAAATTTGTATATATAGGCAAAGGTCAAGACCAAGATTTGATAGGATTGAATCTTAAGGGCAAAATTGCAGTAATGGATAGAATTTATACAAAGGATTTAAAAAATGCTTTTAAACGAGCAACGGATAAGGGCGCACGCGCCATTATGGTTGTAAATACTGTAAATTACTACAATAGAGATAATTGGACAGAGCTTCCAGCTATGGGATATGAAGAGGATGAAGGAACGACTAGTCAAGTTTTTTCAATTTCAGGAGATGATGGTGTAAAGTTATGGAACATGATTAACCCTGATAAAAAAACTAAAGTCAAAAGAAATAATAAAGAAGATTTTAAAGATAAATTGGAGCAATACTATCCAATTGATATGGCAAGCTATAATTCTAATAAACCGAATGTAGGTGATGAAAAAGAAATTGACTTTAAGTTTGCACTTGACACAGACAAAGAACTGTATAAAGAAGATATCATAGTTCCAGCAGGATCCACATCTTGGGGACCGAGAACAGATTTACTTTTAAAGCCTGATGTCTCAGCACCAGGTAAAAACATTAAATCCACTCTCAATGTCATTAATGGGAAATCAACTTATGGCTATATGTCAGGAACTAGTATGGCAACTCCAATCGTGGCAGCTTCTACTGTTTTGATTAGACCAAAGTTAAAGGAAATGCTTGAAAGACCTGTGTTGAAAAATCTTAAGGGAGATGACAAAATAGATCTTACAAGTCTTACAAAAATAGCCCTACAAAATACTGCACGCCCTATGATGGATGCGACTTCTTGGAAAGAAAAAAGTCAATACTTTGCATCACCTAGACAACAAGGGGCAGGGCTAATTAATGTTGCCAATGCTTTGAGAAATGAAGTCGTAGCGACTTTTAAAAATACGGATTCTAAAGGTTTGGTAAACTCTTATGGTTCTATTTCTCTTAAAGAAATAAAAGGAGAAGAAAAATATTTTACAATTAAGCTTCACAATACATCAAATAGACCTTTGACCTTTAAAGTTTCAGCATCTGCTATAACTACAGATGCTCTAACTGACAGATTAAAACTGGATGAAACATACAAAGATGAAAAATCTCCAGATGGGAAGCAAATTGTTCCAGAAATCCACCCAGAAAAAATCAAAGGAGCAAATATTACATTTGAGCATGACACTTTCACTATAGGCCCAAATTCTAGCTTTGATTTAAATGCTGTCATAAATGTTGGAGAAGCTAAAAACAAAAATAAATTTGTAGAATCATTTATTCATTTTGAGTCAGTGGAAGAAATGGAAGCTCTAAACTCTAACGGGAAGAAAATAAACTTCCAACCTTCTTTATCGATGCCTCTAATGGGATTTGCTGGGAATTGGAACCACGAACCAATCCTTGATAAATGGGCCTGGGAAGAAGGTTCAAAGTCAAAAACAATGGAAGGTTATGATGATGATGGCAAACCAAAAATTCCAGGAACCTTAAATAAGGGAATTGGTGGAGAACATGGTATAGATAAATTTAATCCAGCAGGAGTTATACAAAATAGAAAAGATAAAAATACAACATCCCTAGATCAAAATCCAGAATTATTTGCTTTCAATAACGAAGGGATCAACGCACCATCATCAAGTGGTTCTAATATTGCTAAAATTTATCCTTTAGATTCAAATGGAAATCCTCAAGATGCTCAACTTGAGAGAGGATTAACACCTTCTCCACTTGTATTAAGAAGTGCAGAAGAAGGATTGATTTCAATAGTAAATACAAATAAAGAGGGAGAAAATCAAATTGACTTAAAAGTCATTTCGAGAGAACACTTTATTAAAGGAATTTTAAACTCTAAAAGAAATGATGCAAAGGGAATCAAATCTTCTAAGCTAAAAGTTTGGGGCGACTTGAAATGGGATGGGCTCATCTATAACCCTAGAGGGAAAGAAGAAAATGCACCAGAAAGCAATGATAAGCAAGATCCTGCTACTAAGATAAGAGGTCAATTTGAACCGATTGCAGAAGGTCAATATTTCTATAAATTTAAATATAGATTAACTAAAGATTACCCATGGCAGGTTTCCTACATTCCTGTAAAAATTGATAACACAGCCCCTAAGATTGTTTCGGTTGATTTTTCAAATCCTGAAAAAATTAAGCTGATTACAAAGGACACTTATCACAAGGTAAAAGAGCAATACAAGAATGAAACTTTATTTGCGAGAGATCAGAAAGAACATCCTGAAAAATTTGACGAGATTGCCAACGAAGTTTGGTATGCAGGAGCCGCTCTTGTTAATGAAGATGGAGAGGTTGAGAAAAATCTTGAAGTAACTTATGCAGGTGAGGGTCAAGGAAGAAATAGGAAACTTGACAAAGATGGAAATACCATTTATGAAATTAAAGGTGCAGGAGATTTAAGAGGAAAAATCATTGAAGTCATTGCATTAGATGGTTCTAGCAATTTCACAAAGATTCATAGAATTAAATTTGCTGATCATGCTAATGAAAAGGGGATGATTTCCTATTATCTAGTAGATCCTGATCAAGATTCATCTAACTACCAAAAGCTTGGCGAGATTGCCGAATCTAAATTTAAAAATTTAGAAAATAGAAAAGAGGATAGTCTTAAAAAAGATACAACTGAGGAAGAAAATCATCAAGAAAATGAAGAGTCTATCGAAGAAAAATCTAGCTTGACTATTCATAAAACTATTTCAACAATTAGAGCTTTTGAAAGCAAAGACTTAAAGAAACTCATTAAAAAGAAATTTAGAGAAGTTGATGACTTTACAAGTGAAACTGGTAAGAGAATAGAGGAATACGATTATAAATACGATGATAAGGGGAATATCATTGCTTATGACGATGGTAGTGCCTTAGAATATGAAACTGAAAAACTTGACGAAATAAAATCAAAAATTTATGGTGTTCTAAGCCCGTCTAAAGATGGACACTTTGAAATTCTTGGAAAGATAAGTAATGTTTCTAAAAATGCCAAGGTATATTATGGCAATAATTATAAATCGATAGAAATCAAAACGACTAAGTATGATTCACATTCAAAAACGATGATATTTGATTTATACGCTAATATTAATGATATTGTGGATGGATTAGCTTTTGCAGGAGATATGAGATTCTTTGTTAAAGATGATAATCAGACAAAAGCTGAAACTAAAATTAGAATGCCTGAAAAAAATAAGGAAACTAAAGAAGAATATCCCTATGCATCAAGTTATGGGAATGTAATAGAATTAGGAGAAGGAGATCTTTCAAAAAATAAACCAAACAATTTAACGGACATGGAATCTGGTAAAATCTATGCTGATTCAGAAAAACAACAATATCTGTTAAAAGATAACATTATTCTAAGAAAAGGCTATGCACTAAAAGTGACTACCTATAATCCTGGAAAAACGGATATGTTAGAAGGAAATGGAGTCTATAACAAGGAAGATATAGCAAAAATACAAAAGGCCAATCCTAATCTAAGAGTCTTATCAGAAAAAATAATTTATGCTGATAGTAGGAATGTTGAAGATGGAAGAAGTACTCAATCAGTATTAATGTCGGCTTTGGACGGCTTTAACATTGTAAGGTATCAAGTGTTTACATTTAAAATGAATGATAAAGGGGAAGCAATCGATAAAGATGGAAATCTTGTGACAGATTCTTCTAAACTTGTATTATTTGGTAAGGATGGTAAAGAGTACACAGGAGAGGATAAGTCCAATGTAGAAGCTATAAAAGAAGATGGCTCTACGTTATTTATTGATGCAAAACCAGTAAACCTTTCAATGGACAAGAACTACTTTAATCCATCTAAATCTAATAAAATTTATGTACGAAATCCAGAATTTTATTTAAGAGGTAAGATTTCTGATAAGGGTGGTTTTAACTGGGAGTTGAGAGTTAATGAATCTGTTGTAGATAATTATTTAATCTACGGAGATTTACACATTGATAACACTAGAGATTTTAACATTAAGCTTAATGTTAAAGACGGTGACATCATGGACTGGGGAATGAAAGACTATAAAGCAAACGGATTCCCAGATAAGGTAACAGATATGGATGGAAATGTTTATCTTCAAACTGGCTATAGCGATTTGAATGCGAAAGCGGTTGGAGTACACTATCAATTTTTATATGATAATGTTAAACCAGAAGTAAACATTGATCCTAAGGGAAATACTAGTATTGAATATGCTGACGGAAAATCTGTTGTCTTTAACATCAATGATAAAAGAAATAATGGATTCGATGGTGAGATTCAAGACAAACATATTTATGTAAATGGAAAAGAATATAAATCATTTGATGATATTAAACAACTAACAGATAAGACACTAAACATTAAGATTGTTGTAAAAGATTTTGCAAGAAATACAACCGTAAAAGAATTCATTTTAAACAAGGATACGGGAGAGGTAAGCGAATTAAAACCTCATACGGTGACTGTGACCATTCAAAATGGAAAAGAAATGAGTTCAACGATAGTGTCGGAAGAAGATTTCATTTTGCCTGTCTATGAGGGTGAATTAGAAAAAGGCTATCAATTTGATGGCTGGGAAATTTCTGGTGTCGAAGGGAAAAAAGATGCTGGTTATGTTATTAATCTATCAAAAGATACCCTTATAAAACCTGTATTCAAGAAAATAGAGGAGAAAAAGGAGGAGGAAAATAAACCTACTTTTGATGTATCCAGAAAGAAAGATAAGGTGCAAGCAAATCATAATCAATTAGATAAAAGTCACAGAAAAGAGGATTTACAAAGAGAAAATCATTCACACAAATCTGATTCAACTAAAGATGTCAAAACTACAGTTCCTGTACAAGTAAATTATAGTCAATTAGATGAAAGTCAAAGATCTGATTCCACTAAGGATGTTACAGCTACAGTTCCTGATAAAAATGATAAAAACTTTGAAAATAAGAAAGAAGTTTATCTTAATGAACCAGAGAATATAGCTAATAAACATACCAATATCGATAGTAAATCGGATACTAACAATTCTGATAGATTGCCAAAAACCGGAACAGTTAGAGAAGGTTTTACACCATTCATTGCTGGAATAATGTTTACCGTAGGTGTATTTCTTGGATTGAAGAAAAAAGATCAAGATTAAGACCAAAGCTATAGAAAAATGGTTTGTGTACTGAGATGAGATAGTGTGGTGATGAAACAGTTTTGTGACAATTGCTATTTAATACTTAATTCTTAAGTTTACATTGATAATTATACTCTTTTAGAATGTATTAATGTACTTTATTTAGATAACAAAAAATCTTCTTATTACAGATAGGAAGATTTTTTGGACTCTACCAATTTCATAACATACTGTATCGAACTATAGAATAAAAATACTGTTGCAATCGGCAAAGTGAAGGAACTCATTCTACTGGGTTTCTTTTTTTCTTAATTATTGAACCACTTAGACAGATATAGAGACCAGATAGTCAAAAGAACTTGTTCTTGAAACTGACCTCTGCTATAATAATTTTTGTAAGGGACGTGAGGCGTCGATACCAGATGGTTCAAGTTTCTAAAAAGAAATTGGAGAAAAAGAAATGAAAAAATTATTGGGGATTGTATTTTTAGTAGCAGCAGCAACAGTAGTGTATTTTGGTTCTGTTGGCTGGCCAAGTTTGGATGTCAACCTATGGTCCCTGATTCCGGTAGGCTTGTTCCTCTTTTTTACTCTAGAGAATCTTTTGAAAAAAGACTACAAGGCTAGTCTGATGTGTTTGATTATTGCCTTCATCATCGCAAATGCAATTTTGGATCTTTTGCCAATTTCAAGTGGCTTGGTGATTGGAGCAGGTGTGCTAGCTTGTGTAGGTATTGGATTTATCTTTCCTGATAAAGATAGTAGATAGAAATTATTGAAAAATAGATAAAGAAAAAACACTTCAATCACTCTATTTTAGTTTGATTGAGGTGTTTTCGATTTCATTTTTTTATTTCTGAGTAAACAATTCAACAATCATCTCAATATACATGACAAGGGTTAATAAGAATCCTGCACGCCAGAAGAATTTGATGAATTTAGGATAGTAAAAGCTACGTTTTTTCAAAAGGAAGAAAAATACGAGAATAATAGCTAGGACCGAGAGGGCTAGCCCCAGTCTAGGGAGGAAATTATGGGTAAAAGTTTTAGCTGTAATCAAGTAGTACTCAAATATTAAAACTGGAAAAGCCAAATCTGCAAAGTTTCGTCCTAGTTTTTTTAATCTAAAAAGTTTGGTTATGATAATGCAGACGACTAAGGTCAGTATCAATAATAAAATAGATGCTAATTTCATTAAAATCATACCCATATTGTATCATAAAAAAAGGCTAATGGAAACGAGAAACAGAGGAATTTATAGGAAAGTCAGGCTTTTGAGATTGTGGGTGATTTTTGTTATAATGAAAGTTATGAAATCTTATAATACCTTGAATGATTATTATCGAAAACTCTTTGGAGAAAAGACTTTTAAAGTCCCTATTGATGCGGGATTTGACTGTCCCAATCGTGATGGAACTGTGGCTCATGGGGGCTGTACTTTTTGTACGGTTTCAGGTTCTGGAGATGCTATCGTAGCACCGGATGCACCTATCCGTGAGCAATTTTATAAGGAAATTGACTTTATGCACCGCAAGTGGCCAGATGTTCAGAAGTATCTGGTTTATTTTCAAAATTTTACCAACACCCATGAAAAGGTGGAAGTCATCCGAGAGCGCTATGAGCAGGCTATTAACGAGCCAGGTGTGGTAGGAATCAATATCGGAACGCGACCAGACTGTTTACCGGACGAAACCATCGAATATTTGGCTGAGTTATCGGAGCGCATGCATGTGACGGTTGAATTGGGCTTGCAGACCACTTATGAAACAACCTCTGACCTGATTAACCGCGCTCACTCTTATGAATTGTATGTGGAAACGGTCAAGCGTTTGAGAAAGTACCCAAAAATTGAGATTGTTTCTCATTTGATTAATGGACTTCCTGGTGAAACCCATGAGATGATGCTTGAAAATGTCCGCCGCTGTGTTACCGATAATGATATTCAAGGGATTAAACTGCATTTGCTTCACCTTATGACTAATACACGTATGCAACGGGATTACCACGAGGGACGTTTACAGTTGATGAGTCAGGAAGAATATGTAAAGGTCATCTGTGATCAACTGGAAATCATTCCCAAGCACATTGTCATCCATCGAATTACAGGAGATGCACCTAGGGATATGCTGATTGGACCTATGTGGAGCCTCAATAAGTGGGAAGTGCTAAATGCTATTGAAACTGAAATGCGACGTCGTGGAAGTGTTCAAGGATGCAAGGCTGTAAAACAGGAGTTTGAAAATGAAAAGACCACTTGAAATGGCACATGATTTTTTGGCTGAGGTTGTGAATCAGGATGATATCGTTGTGGATGCGACAATGGGAAATGGCCACGATACCCTTTTTTTAGCCAAGCTAGCCAAGAAAGTCTATGCCTTTGATATTCAGGAGCAAGCCTTGGAAAAGACGCAAGAGCGTTTACATCAGGCTGGCCTGACAAATGCCCAGTTAATCTTGCAAGGTCATGAAACACTGGACCAGTTTGTGACAGAAGCCAAGGCAGGGATTTTTAATCTGGGTTATCTGCCGTCGGCTGATAAGTCAGTCATTACCCAACCTCAGACAACGATTGAAGCCTTAGAAAAGCTGTGTGCCTTACTTGTCAAAGGTGGACGAATTGCTATCATGATTTACTATGGTCATGAAGGAGGCGACCTCGAGAGGGATGCTGTCTTGGATTTTGTGAGCCAGTTGAACCAACAAGAGTACACAGCTGCTATTTACCGAACTTTAAACCAAGTCAACAACCCACCATTTTTAGTAATGATTGAAAAATTAGAGAGATATAGACATGGATAAACAATACCTACGTGAAAAGCTGGATGCCATGCGCCAGAATTTTGTTGAATCAACCCACCACGAACGAGCGGTGGGTGTGTTAGACCAAGCGCATATGAGCAAAAAAATGCTTAAAATCAAGAAAAAATTAGTTGCTCTTGAGATGGAACGGTGCCAGAGAAAAATTGAGCACAAGGATTGTTCCAAGATTGACCAAAAAATCAAAGAGCAGAAGGAGATATTTGAATCCTGTTGTAAAAAAGATTAAGGAGGACGTGCGTGGAATTACTGATTTACCTCATCCTATTTTTACTGGTTTTAATTGTCTCAAGTACAACCAATAAGCTCCTGCCCTTTTTGCCTCTCCCTTTGGTGCAAATTCTTTTGGGAATTGTGATTGGTCTCTTTTTACCCAATACCGACTTTCACCTCAATACGGAGTTGTTTTTGGCACTGGTTATCGGGCCCTTGCTTTTCAGAGAGTCGGAAGAAGCGGATATTACGGCTATTTTAAAACACTGGCGAATTATTGTTTATCTCATATTTCCAGTGATTTTCATCTCGACCCTGAGTTTGGGTGGCTTGGCCCATCTTCTTTGGCTCAGTCTTCCCTTGGCAGCTTGTTTGGCTGTTGGTGCAGCTCTTGGTCCTACGGACTTGGTGGCTTTTGCTTCTCTTTCGGAGCGTTTTAGCTTTCCTAAGCGCGTGTCCAATATCCTTAAGGGTGAAGGACTCTTGAATGATGCTTCTGGTTTGGTTGCCTTTCAGGTAGCTTTGACAGCTTGGACAACAGGAGCCTTTTCCCTTGGGCAAGCTAGTAGTTCGCTCATCTTTTCAATCCTAGGCGGTTTTTTGATTGGCTTTTTAACAGCCATGACCAACCGTTTCCTTCATAGTTTCTTGCTAAGTGTGAGAGCAACGGATATTGCTAGTGAGCTTTTATTAGAATTGAGTTTACCTCTGGTGACCTTCTTCCTGGCAGAAGAAGTCCACGTTTCAGGGATTATTGCCGTTGTGGTTGCTGGGATTTTAAAGGCAAGCCGATTTAAGAAAATCACGCTCCTTGAAGCCCAAGTGGATACGGTGACCGAGACGGTCTGGCATACAGTGAACTTTATGCTCAATGGTTCTGTCTTTGTGATTTTAGGGATGGAGCTGGAAATGATAGCAGAGCCTATCTTGACCAATCCAATCTATAATCCCTTACTTTTATTGCTATCTCTTGTCGCCCTGACCTTTGTCCTCTTTGCCATTCGTTTTATCATGATTTATGGCTATTATGCCTATAGGACTAGACGTCTCAAGAAAAAGCTAAATAAGTATATGAAGGACATGCTTCTTTTGACCTTCTCAGGTGTTAAGGGAACGGTGTCGATTGCTACGATCCTTCTGATACCAAGTAATCTAGAGCAGGAGTATCCTCTCTTACTTTTCCTCGTTGCAGGTGTGACGCTTGTAAGCTTTTTAACAGGTCTCTTGATCCTGCCTCATCTTTCTGATGAACAGGAAGAAAGCAAGGATTATCTCATGCATATCGCCATTTTGAATGAGGTTACTTCGGAGTTAGAAAAAGAACTTGAAACTCATAAGAATAAGCTCCCTCTCTATGCAGCTATTGACAATTACCATGGACGAATAGAGAATCTTATCTTGAGTCAAGAAAATAAGGGGGCTCAAGAAGACTGGGAGACCTTGAAACTTCTCATCCTCAGTATTGAAAGTGATGGTCTGGAACAGGCCTACGAAGAAGGCAAGATGAGTGAGCGTGCCTATCGAGTCTACCAACGTTATCTGAAAAACATGGAACAAGGTATCAATAGTAAGTTTGCTTCACGAGTGACCTATTATTTCCTTGTTTCCTTGCGGATTTTACGTTTTCTCCTTCACGAAGTCTTTACCTTAGGCAAGACCTTCCGTAGTTGGAAAAATGAAGAATCACAGAAACTCAGAGCCCTTGACTATGACCAAATTGCAGAGCTCTATCTAGAAAATACAGAGATGATTATCGAAAGTCTGGAGAATCTTAAAGGGGTTTATAAGAGTTCTTTAATCAGCTTCATGCAGGATTCTCGTCTCCGAGAAACAGCTATTATCACCAGTGGTGCCTTTGTCGAACGGGTTATCAATCGCGTCAAGCCCAACAATATCGATGAAATGCTGAGAGGCTATTATCTGGAGCGCAAGTTGATTTTCGAATACGAAGAAAAACGATTGATTACGACCAAGTATGCCAAGAAGTTACGACAAAATGTCAATAACTTAGAGAACTATTCTCTCAAGGAAGCTGCCAATACCCTGCCTTATGATATGGTAGAATTGGTAAGAAGAAATTAGTTAATACTCTTCGAAAATCTCTTCAAACCAGGTCAGCGTCGCCTTACCGTAGGTATGGTTACTGACTTCGTCAGTTTCATCTGCAACCTCAAAACAGTGTTTTGAGCAACCTGCGGCTAGCTTCCTAGTTTGCTCTTTGATTTTCATTGAGTATAAGATTGTAAGTGGAGGAGTGTGACATGAAGAAGTGGTGGAAAGAGTTGACAGACAGGCCTTTAGTAAAAGCTTTTTTGCATTATTATCAAGCCTCGGATAGTGAGTTGACCAGTGTCGCAGTAGCCTACTATTGGTTGATTTCGATTTTTCCACTTCTTTTGGTGGTGGTTAATATCTTGCCTTATTTTCAGATTCCAGTTTCCAATTTTTTAAAGGTTGTCAATGAATTTTTGCCAGATACGGTTTATGATGTGGTCGCAAAGATTATTACAGAAGTACTGACCCAACCGTCAACAGGCTTATTGAGTTTTGCAGTTTTGTCAGCCCTCTGGACCTTTTCAAAATCCATGAACTTCTTGCAGAAAGCCTTTAATAAAGCTTACGGAGTAGCAAAAAATCGTGGAATGATTTCCCATCAGCTTATGAGTTTGTTTGTCAGTTTTGGCTTGCAGATTCTATTTGCCTTAGCTCTTTTTCTCAGTGTCTTTGGTCGCATGCTTCTCAACCTTATCAAGAGCTACTGGAAATCGGATAGTCCTATTTTTGATTATCTGCAAGACCTGACAGGCTCCTTGGTCTATGCCTTGATTTTTGCCATCTTGGTTATGCTTTATTATTTCCTCCCCAATGTTAAGGTGCGACGAATTCGACATGTATTGCCAGGAAGTGCCTTTGTCTTGTTGACTCTGGTCTTACTGCTTAATATCTTTTCAGTCTATGTCAACAATTATGTCAATCACCTAGTGGACGTGCGTTTTTTCAGTTCCATCGTCGTGGTAGTCATGATGTTCTGGTTTATTCTCATTGCTAAGATTTTGATTGTCGGCGCGGTGATTAATGCCAGTGTACAGAGTTTGAAAGATCTGAATTTTAGAAAAGACTAACGAATTTTTAATTCATTATGAAACGCATAATATGAAAATTCCACGAGGTCAACTATAGTCAGAAAGCTGAACAACAAGCCAAAACGCCCAAAAAAGGCGGCAAAAAGCAAGCACCTGCAAGCAACGTGCCGAAATGGTCAAATCCTGATTATGTCAACGAATTAGACCCAAAAATCGTTGATATGCTAGTAGAATTTCACAAGTCGCAAGGCACTTTGGAAACTCCCGAGGCGCAAGCAGAAATCGCCCAAAAACGTGAAGAAATCGAGCAAAGGAGAGCTGAGCTTGAGGCTAAAAAACAAGAACTTTTGAACCGCTTGAACAAATAGAGTTTCGCAAGTATTATGCTTACAAATTACTTGAGCAATTAACTAAAATATAAACCCTACCTAGATATAAAGGCAGGGTTTATATTTTAGAAATTCACGTAGGTTGTTTCGGTTTTTTCATACCCAGTATAATCTGAGTTTCTATAGTATCCAGTGATAAACTTCCATTTTCTTTGAGCAACATGGATATAAGTATTTGTTATGTAGTATGGATATGGGCTTTGTGACTCCAAGTAAGACTGATAAGCTTGTATACCAAAATCTGCTCCACCAATTATTGCACCCCATGGGCCACCCACCATAGAACCTATAATAGCAAAAAACGCGGATATTCCAGATTGAACCATGAAGTTAGCGAATGTGTTTTCTAGTTTATTCCCATGTATTGTGTTGACGTAATTCCAAACATTAGGATCGTATGATCTAAAAGATATATTTAGGTCGATTTCATTCTTTTGATAAGCCATATAGAATGACCCATTGACATAGACACCATCAGCACGTTGTTCAATAGTGTCTACACTTCCATCTGGATTGACCACCTCAAGAACTTCATCACTTAAAATATTTACTTGCGTATCTCCGAACCGCACTGATGAGCCATTCTTAAACTGAGTCTCACCAGATACAACTTTAGAGTTTGCCGATAAGCTATCATCAGCAAAAACAACAAGCGACGGGGAAATGCTAGACATACAGAAAATAGACATAACTAGCAAACACATGCATTTAAACATCTTAGACATAACGGAAACTCCTTTTTATTTTTGATTTTTTTCAACTTTTATTATACAATAAAACCAAATAAAAAGAAAGCGGTAACAATATGCTTAATGTGAAAATTTTTTATATATTTTTATTTTTGATCTTTGTCGAAACTACAGGATTGTTGTTGTTGAAAAACGGTCTTGAAAGAGGTTATTTAGATACAGGAGCTATCATCCTTGCAGTTTTTTCATTTGCTTTCGACAACCTATGTTCATTCGGTTATGTCTACTTTACAATAAAAAACCATAAAAAATAAATAGACGCATTTTCAAAAAAAGATTGCATATTTATCTCAGTAAAACGACGGTTTAAATCGTCGTTTTTTTGTAGTACGACGGGCATGTCGTACATCTGAGGTGTAAGTCCTCCGTGGGCACCCGCTACCGGTGAACCCAATAGCGATTCCCAAGCCTGACTATCGTGAGGTAGCGGGGAGAGGAAGGGATAGCGAAATCGTGGCTCTACGAACAGGAACGTGATAGTAAGGCGTATATAGCGGATAAGGGGGCCTAAAACTCTAAAGTCCAAAAAGGTAGTCGTAACCTATATGCGTAAATCACGAGAGTAAACGAGGAAAG
>NZ_RJPX01000040.1:0-35346 GCF_003944325.1 Streptococcus mitis
TTCGTTTGACTTCTTTGGAGACAGTAGTTGGGTCTTTTAGAATGGACTGTCCAATAGCTTTGAAGGTTTCACCGCGCTCTAAGCCCAGTTGGATATCATTACGGTCTGAAAGGGTAAGGTGTTTATGTTTTGTCATAGTGAGCCTCATTTCTAACTCAAACGTCTCATACTTAATTCCACCATAAAAATCCGTTTTAGACTAATTTCCACTTCGGCAAGTCAAGTGGAAGTTGCTTTGAGAAGTTACGAGCTGAAATATTTCACCTTTATTTTTTCTTAACCTTTGACTATTCCGCAAAATTATCGTAAAATAAAGAGTAAATGATAAAATGAGGTCAGAGTCTATCCGCTCTGGCGATAGTAGTATAAATGAGGAGAAACGCTTTGGAATTAGAAGTATTTGCTGGGCAAGAAAAAAGTGAACTATCTATGATTGAGGTAGCGCGTGCTATCTTGGAACTTCGTGGTCGCGATCATGAGATGCATTTTAGCGATCTTGTAAACGAAATTCAAAACTACCTTGGAACATCAAACAGCGATATCCGCGAAGCTTTGCCTTTGTTCTACACAGAGTTGAACTTTGACGGTAGCTTCATCTCACTTGGAGACAACAAATGGGGTCTTCGTTCATGGTATGGTGTGGATGAAATTGACGAAGAAATCATTGCTCTTGAGGAAAATGACGACGATGAAGTAGCACCAAAAGCTAAGAAGAAACGTGTCAATGCCTTCATGGATGGCGATTCAGATGCTATTGACTACAATGCGGATGATCCAGAAGACGAAGATGCATACGAAGCAGATCCAGCTCTTTCATACGATGATGAAAATCCAGATGATGAGAAAAATGAAGTGGAAGCTTACGATGCAGAAATCAACGAAATTGCTCCAGATGACTTGGGTGAAGACGTGGATCTTAACGAAGAAGACGACGAGTTTTCAGACGATGATGCTGAAAACATCGAGGAATAAAAATTAGCTATTGACAATTATCCTATTTTTAGGTATCATATTGTTCGGGCACCTCTTTTAGAGGTCGGGGCTCCCTAGTCTTTAGGGAGCTATTTTTGTTTTTTCAAGAAGTTATCTTCTTGTATTTTATACTCAATAAAAATCAAAGAGCAAACTAGGAAGTTAGTCGCAGGTTGCTCAAAGCACTGCTTTGAGGTTGTAGATAGAACTGACGAAGTCAGCTCAAAACACTGTTTTGAGGTTGTAGATAAGACTGACAAAGTCAGGAACACATATCTACGGCAAGGCGACGCTGACGCGGTTTGAAGAGATTTTCGAAGAGTATTAGTTGTGAATCTGGCGCAGTCGTCCCAGATTATTCTTATTAGTAGGGTCTTGTTTTCTATGTCCCCTCGTAGTCAACAAGACTTTGAGCATTTTAGAAAGAGGAATCTATGTCTACGAAATATATTTTTGTAACTGGTGGTGTGGTATCGTCTATTGGGAAAGGGATTGTGGCAGCAAGTCTAGGCCGTCTCTTGAAAAATCGTGGTCTCAAAGTAACCATTCAAAAATTTGACCCTTATATCAATATCGATCCGGGAACCATGAGTCCTTATCAGCACGGGGAAGTTTTTGTGACAGATGATGGAGCTGAGACAGATTTGGACTTGGGTCACTATGAACGTTTCATCGATATCAATCTTAACAAATATTCCAACGTGACAACTGGTAAAATTTACAGTGAAGTTCTTCGTAAGGAACGCCGTGGCGAGTATCTAGGGGCAACTGTTCAGGTCATTCCTCATATCACAGATGCTTTGAAAGAAAAAATCAAGCGTGCCGCTCTAACGACTGACTCTGATGTTATTATCACAGAGGTCGGTGGAACCGTTGGGGATATTGAGTCCTTGCCATTCCTAGAGGCCCTTCGTCAGATGAAGGCAGATGTGGGTGCGGATAATGTCATGTATATCCATACAACCTTGCTTCCATACCTCAAGGCCGCTGGTGAAATGAAAACCAAACCAACCCAACACTCTGTCAAAGAATTGCGTGGATTGGGAATCCAGCCAAATATGTTGGTTATTCGTACAGAAGAGCCAGCTGGTCAAGGAATTAAAAACAAACTAGCCCAGTTCTGTGATGTGGCACCAGAAGCCGTTATTGAATCATTAGATGTTGAACACCTTTACCAAATTCCATTGAACTTGCAGGCACAAGGTATGGACCAAATTGTCTGTGACCATTTGAAATTAGACGCACCAGTAGCAGATATGACAGAATGGTCAGCCATGGTGAACAAGGTCATGAACCTGAAAAAACAAGTTAAAATTTCTCTTGTCGGTAAGTATGTGGAGTTGCAAGATGCCTACATTTCAGTAGTCGAAGCCTTGAAACACTCTGGTTATGCCAACGACGCAGAAGTTAAAATCAATTGGGTCAATGCCAATGATGTGACAGCAGAGAATGTGGCAGAGCTTTTGTCTGATGCGGACGGAATCATCGTACCAGGTGGTTTTGGTCAACGTGGTACGGAAGGGAAAATCCAAGCCATCCGTTATGCGCGTGAGAATGATGTTCCAATGTTGGGAGTCTGCTTGGGAATGCAGTTGACTTGTATCGAGTTTGCTCGTCACGTTTTGGGTCTTGAAGGTGCCAATTCTGCAGAGCTTGCACCGGAAACAAAATATCCTATCATTGATATCATGCGTGATCAGATTGATGTGGAGGATATGGGTGGAACCCTTCGCTTGGGACTTTATCCATCTAAGTTGAAACGTGGCTCTAAGGCTGCGGCTGCTTATCACAATCAAGAAGTGGTGCAACGTCGTCACCGTCACCGTTATGAGTTTAACAATGCCTTCCGTGAGCAGTTTGAGGAAGCAGGTTTTGTCTTCTCAGGTGTTTCTCCAGACAATCGTTTGGTAGAAATTGTGGAAATTCCTGAAAATAAATTCTTTGTAGCGTGTCAGTATCACCCTGAACTTTCAAGTCGTCCAAACCGCCCAGAAGAACTCTACACTGCCTTTGTTACTGCAGCTGTTGAGAACAGTAAATAGCAAAATCAGAACCTTTGAGAACAATCTCAGAGGTTTTTTGCTTGCATATTTAGGATATGAGTTGCAAAATAAAAACATAGTGATATAATTAACATAAAAAATCCTAAGGAGGATCTACGATGAAAAAAATCACCTTATTTGGTTTGTCTCTAGCAGGTTTAGCTTTACTGGCTTTTCCTCATTCAGGTCAGGCCTTCGAGCTAAAAGAAGAATGGGTTGTTAAATGTGGCGTTCAGTATCAAGATGGCAAGATTCTTCGATTTAACAATGGACACGAAGTGGATATTAAAGTCTTGGATTTGTCAAAAACTGAGAAAATCGAGTGGACGGTCAGTCTCAATGGTCAAGATCAAACTGTCAACTTCCTAGGTCAAGAAAAGGACAAGTCTATGATGGGCGTAGAGGGGCGTTACCTGAATTTCTATGTTCCATATGGCTATAGAGGAGATATCAAGGTCGAGGCTAAGAGCGGAAACGAAGTGAAGAGCTGGTCAACGAAAGTTGTGGATGATATTCATAATGATAGTGGAAAGAGAGGCTACTATCGTATTGAAGAATCAAATGATCAATACACCTACCTTGATACAAAATGGGACTATCAAACCAAGACTTACACTGCTACCTTACCAGAGACTGTCAATGGTCAAAAAGTATATGCTTGGGCAGACTATGATAATGGTGAGTTGAAGCTTGAAAAACTAAAATCTATCAGTCATAAATATGATGGAGGATCTTTCAAAGAACTTTATCCGATTGTAAAAGCAGAAAGCTGGCTAAAATCAAACCAAAACTGGTACTATCAAAAACAAGGTCAATTAGTGCAGAAGGATTGGGTTTATGACAAGGGGACTTGGTACTTTATGAATGATAAAGGGATAATGTTCAATCAAACTTGGCTTTATCAAGGTAGCAACTGGTATGCATTTAAATCATCAGGAGCTATGATTGCGAGTGACTGGCTTTACGACCAAGGCAAGTGGTACTATTTATCAACTTCAGGAGCCATGAAAGCAAGCGCTTGGGTTTATGACAAGGGAGAATGGTATTATGTAAGTTCTTCTGGTGCCATGCTAGCGAATGATTGGATCAAAGACAATGGTAAGTGGTATTATCTGGCTTCATCAGGTAAGATGCTTCGCAATACCTACACACCTGATGGTTACTACGTTGACAACTCAGGTGCTTGGCAATAAGAATAATACTCTTCGAAAATCTCTTCAAACCACGTCAGCTTCATCCACAACCTCAAAACAGTGTTTTGAGCTGACTTCGTCAGTTCTATCTACAACCTCAAAGCAGTGCTTTGAACAACCTGCGGCTAGCTTCCTAGTTTGCTCTTTGCTTTTCATTGAGTATAAGAAGTCCTTTTCCTTAAAGGAAGAGGCTTTTTACTTGCTTTTCTGCTGCTTCCTCATTTGTCCTAAAGCCTTTTTTGTGTTAAAATGAATGGTATGAAAGCTAAAAAAATGTGGATGGCAGGTCTGGCTCTGCTTGGTATTGGGAGCCTTGCCCTTGCTACGAAAAAAGTTGCAGATGACCGTAAGCTCATGAAGACTCAGGAAGAGTTGACAGCGATTGTACGAGACCATTTTTCAGACATGGGAGAAATTGCGACCCTCTATGTTCAAGTTTATGAAAGCAGTCTGGAGAGCTTGGTTGGTGGCGTGATTTTTGAGGATGGCCGTCATTATACCTTTGTCTATGAAAATGAAGATCTGGTCTATGAGGAGGAAATCTTATGATACAACCAGCAAGTTTAGAAGAATTAGCATCTTTAGTAGAAAAAGATGGGAAGAAGGTCTTTCTTTTTGTGGCGGACTGGTGTGGCGATTGTCGTTATATTTATCCTGCCTTGCCAGAAATTGAGGAGACCAATCCAGAGTTCATCTTTATTCGAGTGGACCGAGACCAGTATATGGATTTAGCTAAACTCTGGGATGTTTATGGAATCCCTAGCCTTGTTGTTCTAGAAAAGGACAAGGAAATCGGCCGTTTTGTTAATCGCGACCGTAAAAGTAAGCAACAAATTAATGACTTTTTAGCAGGATTGAAATAGGAGAAAAAGGAAACAATGATTTTTACATATAACAAAGAACATGTCGGTGATGTCCTTATGGTCATCGTGAAAAATAGCGGAGATGCCAAACTGGATGTGGAACGCAAAGGCAAGATAGCCCGTGTTTTTCTCAAAGAGAATGGGGAAACAGTGGCTTGGAATATTTTCGAAGTTTCAAGTTTGTTTGAAATTGCTGAGCGTGGTCAAGTCTTTTTGACAGATGAGCAAGTCGCTCGTTTGAACCAAGAGTTGCAGGCGGAAGGTTTTACAGAAGAAATCATCAATGACAAGGAATCTAAGTTTGTTGTGGGTGAAATTGTTGAGATGGTAGCCCATCCTGATAGTGATCACCTCAACATCTGCCAAGTTGCAGTCGCAAGTGACAAGACAGTGCAAATCGTTGCAGGGGCTCCCAATGCGCGTGTTGGGTTGAAAACCATTGTGGCTCTTCCGGGAGCTATGATGCCAAAAGGCAATCTCATTTTCCCAGGCGAGCTTCGTGGTGAAAAGAGTTTTGGGATGATGTGCAGTCCTCGTGAATTGCATCTGCCAAATGCTCCGCAAAAACGTGGAGTTATTGAATTATCAGAAGACCAAGTTGTTGGAACACCATTTGACCCAGCCAAACACTGGACTGTCTAAGAAGTTGTTAATATCTGATAGACCAGATAGAAGGAAATAAGATGGCAAAAAATGTAGTGATTACAGGAGCGACATCAGGAATTGGTGAAGCGATTGCGCGTGCTTATCTGGAGCAGGGGGAGAATGTCGTTCTAACAGGACGACGGACAGACAGATTAGAGGTTCTCAAGTCAGAGTTTGCAGCAACCTATCCAAATCAAACCGTCTGGACTTTTCCGTTAGATGTGACGGATATGGCCATGGTCAAGACTGTCTGCTTCGATATTCTAGAAACGATAGGTCGGATTGATATATTGGTCAATAACGCTGGACTAGCTCTTGGCTTGGTACCCTATCAGGACTATGAAGAGTTGGATATGTTGACCATGTTGGATACCAATGTCAAAGGTTTGATGGCGGTTACTCGCTGTTTCTTGCCAGCAATGGTAAAAGCAAATCAAGGTCATATCATCAATATGGGATCGACAGCAGGAATTTATGCTTATGCGGGAGCCGCTGTTTACTCAGCCACCAAGGCGGCAGTTAAAACCTTTTCAGATGGTCTGCGAATTGATACCATCGCAACGGACATCAAGGTGACGACCATTCAACCGGGGATCGTTGAAACAGATTTCTCTACAGTTCGTTTTTATGGTGACAAAGAGCGTGCTGAGGCGGTTTATCAGGGAATCGAAGCCTTGCAAGCTCAGGATATTGCAGACACAGTGGTTTATGTGACCAGTCAACCTCGCCGTGTGCAGATTACAGATATGACCATTATGGCCAATCAACAAGCGACAGGTTTCATGGTTCATAAAAAATAAAAAATTTTCTCGAAAAGTTACAAATTTCTGTAACTTTTTTTGATTTCCTACGAATAGATAAGTAGGAGGAAGAAAATATGTATAATAAAGTTATCTTAATTGGACGCTTGACGTCTACACCAGAATTGCACAAAACCAACAATGACAAGTCAGTAGCGCGAGCGACTATTGCAGTCAACCGTCGTTACAAAGACCAAAATGGGGAGCGTGAAGCTGACTTTGTCAATATGGTCCTATGGGGCAGACTAGCAGAAAGTTTGGCCAGCTACGCAACTAAAGGAAGTCTCATTTCAGTGGATGGAGAACTTCGTACCCGTCGTTTTGAGAAAAATGGCCAGATGAACTATGTGACTGAAGTACTTGTTACAGGGTTCCAACTCTTGGAAAGTCGTGCCCAACGTGCTATGCGAGAAAATAACGCAGGGCAGGATTTGGCAGATTTGGTTTTGGAAGAGGAAGAATTGCCATTTTAAACATTAAAAAGTCTGAGTTGCTCTCAGGCTTTTTATCTTGAGAAAGTCAGACTTTTTTCTTGACTATTTCTGACCAAGTGATACAATAGAACTATGAATTAGCACTCAGATATAAAGAGTGCTAATACTATCTATCTCATTATGGAGGAAATCAGATGTTGAAACCATTAGGGGACCGTGTGGTCTTAAAAGTAGAAGAAAAAGAACAAACTGTTGGAGGCTTTGTTCTTGCAGGTTCAGCCCAAGAAAAAACTAAAACAGCCCAAGTTGTAGCTACTGGACAAGGTGTTCGTACCTTGAACGGTGACTTAGTAGCTCCAAGTGTTAAGGCTGGAGACCGTGTCTTAGTTGAAGCCCACGCCGGTCTTGATGTCAAAGATGGCGATGAGAAGTACATCATCGTAGGCGAAGCTAACATCTTGGCTATCATTGAAGAATAGAAGGAGAAAGTAAGTATGTCAAAAGAAATTAAATTTTCATCTGATGCTCGTTCAGCTATGGTTCGTGGTGTCGATATCCTTGCAGATACTGTTAAAGTAACCTTGGGACCAAAAGGTCGTAACGTTGTGTTGGAAAAATCATTTGGTTCACCCTTGATTACCAATGATGGTGTGACCATTGCCAAAGAAATTGAATTAGAAGATCATTTTGAAAATATGGGTGCCAAATTGGTATCAGAAGTAGCTTCAAAAACCAATGATATCGCAGGTGACGGAACTACAACTGCAACTGTTTTGACCCAAGCTATCGTCCGTGAAGGAATCAAAAACGTCACTGCAGGTGCCAACCCAATCGGTATCCGTCGTGGGATTGAAACAGCAGTTGCCACAGCTGTAGAAGCCTTGAAAAACAACGCCATCCCTGTTGCCAACAAAGAAGCTATCGCTCAGGTTGCTGCCGTTTCTTCTCGTTCCGAAAAAGTAGGCGAATACATCTCTGAAGCTATGGAAAAAGTTGGTAAAGACGGAGTTATCACTATCGAAGAGTCACGTGGTATGGAAACAGAACTTGAAGTTGTAGAAGGAATGCAGTTCGACCGCGGTTACCTTTCACAGTACATGGTGACAGATAGCGAAAAAATGATGGCTGACCTTGAAAATCCATACATTTTGATTACTGATAAGAAGATTTCCAATATCCAAGAAATCTTGCCACTTCTAGAAAGCATTCTCCAAAGCAATCGTCCACTCTTGATTATTGCAGATGATGTGGATGGTGAGGCTCTTCCTACTCTTGTTTTGAACAAGATTCGTGGAACCTTCAACGTAGTAGCAGTTAAGGCACCTGGTTTTGGTGATCGTCGTAAAGCCATGCTCGAAGATATCGCCATCTTGACAGGTGGAACAGTTATCACAGAAGACCTTGGTCTTGAGTTGAAAGATGCGACAATTGAAGCGCTTGGCCAAGCAGCGAGAGTAACTGTAGACAAAGATAGCACGGTTATCGTAGAAGGTGCTGGAAATCCTGAAGCAATTTCTCATCGTGTTACGGTTATCAAGTCTCAAATCGAAACCACAACTTCTGAATTTGACCGTGAAAAATTGCAAGAACGCTTGGCCAAATTGTCAGGTGGTGTCGCGGTTATTAAGGTCGGAGCCGCAACTGAAACTGAGTTGAAAGAAATGAAACTTCGCATTGAAGATGCCCTTAACGCTACTCGTGCAGCTGTTGAAGAAGGAATCGTTGCAGGTGGTGGAACAGCCCTTGTAAATGTTATACCTGCCGTAGCTGATTTGGAATTGACAGGAGACGAAGCAACAGGCCGCAATATTGTTCTCCGCGCTTTGGAAGAACCAGTCCGTCAAATCGCCCACAATGCAGGATTTGAAGGATCTATTGTTATCGATCGCTTGAAAAATGCTGAAGTTGGAACAGGCTTCAACGCAGCAACTGGCGAATGGGTCAACATGATTGATCAAGGGATTATCGACCCAGTTAAAGTCAGTCGTTCAGCCCTACAAAACGCAGCATCTGTAGCCAGCTTGATTTTGACTACGGAAGCAGTCGTAGCCAATAAACCAGAACCAGTAGCTCCGGCTCCAGCAATGGATCCAAGCATGATGGGCGGTATGATGTAAGCTTTCTATAGAAAACAACTTATAAAAAACACAAAAGGAGGGAATGCCTATTCCTCCTTTTTATGATATTCACTTCTAAATTGATTTGAGCTCTCTTAACTTATATGATAAAATAAGACTAGAAAAAGGAGAAGAACATGATCGATGTAGAAGAAATTCTGAGCAAGATGAACCCCAATCAGAAGATTAATTATGACCGTGTCATGCAGAAGATGGTACAAGTATGGGAGAAAAATGAGCAACGGCCAACTATTCTCATGCATGTTTGCTGTGCCCCTTGCAGTACCTATACTCTAGAATATTTGACCAAGTATGCAGATGTGACCATCTATTTTGCCAATTCTAATATCCATCCCAAGGCAGAATACCATAAGCGTGCCTATGTGACTAAAAAGTTTGTCAGTGATTTCAATGAGCGGACAGGAAATACAGTCCAGTACCTAGAAGCTCCCTATGAACCCAATGAATACCGTAAGTTAGTCAGAGGACTAGAAGAAGAACCTGAAGGTGGCGACCGTTGTAAGGTTTGCTTTGACTATCGACTGGATAAAACAGCGCAAGTGGCTATGGATTTAGGTTTTGACTACTTCGGTTCGGCTTTAACCATCAGTCCTCATAAGAATTCTCAAACCATTAATAGCATCGGAATCGATGTGCAAAAGATTTATACAACCCACTATCTTCCAAGTGATTTCAAGAAAAATCAAGGCTACAAACGTTCAGTGGAGATGTGTGAAGAGTATGATATCTATCGTCAATGTTATTGTGGATGCGTCTATGCAGCCCAAGCCCAGAATATTGACCTTGTTCAAGTTAAGAAGGAGGCCACGGCTTTCTTACTGGATAAGGATGTTGAAAAAGACTATTCTCATATTAAATTTACTGTTACGAAATTGGATATATAAGGATAAGCCCAGCTGCAAAGCTGGGTTTTTAAAATAAAAAAACCAGGGCCTTCACCCCAGTTTGACAACTTTACCGATTCTTTAGTTCTACATAGCGCTTGTACCAAATGTTTACATAGGCTTCTGAGAAAGGCCCACGTCCATTGTTAATCCAATCAACAAGAATTTTGACATGTTCTTTTAAAATATAGTCCAAGTCATCAGAATAATTCATTTTGCGTTTGTGACGCTCATACTCCTCAACGTCCAAGAGACGTTTTTCCCCATCTGTAAAAATTTTAACATCCAAATCGTAATCAATATACTTCAGTGCTTCTTCATCCAGATAGTAGGGGCTAGCCATATTGCAATAGTAGGAAATTCCATTATCGCGAATCATGGCAATGATATTAAACCAATATTTCTTGTGAAAGTAAACAATAGCCGGTTCTCGAGTGACCCAACGACGACCATCACTTTCGGTAACCAGTGTATGATCGTTGACACCAATAATGGCGTTTTCTGTTGTTTTTAGTACCATGGTGTCCCGCCAAGTTCGGTGGAGACTCCCATCATGCTTATAACTTTGAATTGTAATAAAGTCGCCTTCTTTTGGAAGCTTCATAACTAACCAACTTTCTACAATTTATAAGTTTATCGTTTACTATTGTACCATAAAATTACCTAAAATCTGTGAATTTTACATGAAAATATTAAAGATATTCTCTGAGAGCGCTTGCTATATCCGAAAAATCGTAGCCCTTTCGTGCTAAAACTTGGGTTAAACGCTGTTTAAGTTCGTATCCTTCATATTTTCGGGTATACTTAGCATATTGCTTATCGAGTTCCTTGAAGATGAGTTCCTGAGTCGTTTCTTGGTCAACTTGACTATCCAACTGGTCAAAGGCACTTTTAGCATCAGAGTAAGAGAATCCCTTGTTGGTCAAGTTCTGGATAATCTTATCTTGCAAGGCACGAGCTGGAAGTTTTCCTTCATATTTTTTTAATAGTTTATTAGCTACACGTTGAGCAACTTCCGAAAAATCAAATTCTTTTAAAATCTCTGCTATAGTAGATTTTGAAACCCCTTTTTGTGTTAGTTTCTGAGTCAGTACATAAGGCCCCTTGTCTCCTGAAAGTTGATTGGCATTGATGATAGCATAAGTGTACTGACCATCATTAATCCAATTATCTTCTTTAAGATTAATAATGACTTGAGAAACTATGTTTTCATCAATATTGTATTTTTTCAGATATTCTCTGACTTCTTTTTCAGTGCGCGCTTTAAAGGATAGGTGGTAGAGGGCTAGATTCTTACCGTAAGAAAATTTGGCAAAGTCCTGTATCTCTTTCAATTCTTCTTGCTTTATAACCTTATCTCTTGATAACATAAAACGAACAATAGTATCTTCGGTGATGTAGCATTTGTCGTCATTATCAAGCTCCATCAGATAGAGTCTTTTTTTCTTTTCAAGTTTTGTGATTTTCATAGTTCTATTATAACTCAAAATGTGATAAGATAGGGATATGAATCTGAAAGTGAAACAAAAAATACCATTAAAAATCAAGCGCATGGGAATTAATGGTGAGGGAATCGGCTTTTATCAAAAAACCTTAGTCTTTGTGCCGGGTGCTCTCAAAGGAGAAGATATCTATTGTCAGATTACTTCTATTAAACGTAACTTTGTTGAAGCAAAATTACTAAATGTTAATAAGAAGTCTAAATTTCGAGTTGTGCCAGCCTGTACTATTTACAATGAATGCGGAGGCTGCCAAATCATGCACCTGCATTATGATAAGCAGCTGGAGTTCAAGACGGACTTGCTTTATCAAGCGCTGAAAAAATTTGCCCCTGCAGGATATGAAAATTATGAAATCCGCCCGACGATTGGTATGCAAGAACCAAAGTACTACCGTGCTAAGTTACAATTTCAGACTCGAAAATTTAAGAATCAGGTCAAGGCAGGCTTATATGCGCAGAACTCTCATTATCTAGTAGAGTTGAAAGATTGCCTGGTACAAGACAAGGAAACCCAAGTGATTGCTAATCGTCTAGCGGAATTACTTACTTTTCACCAAATTCCAATCACGGATGAGAGAAAAGTTCTAGGTGTTAGAACTATAATGGTTCGACGAGCAAGAAAGACTGGACAGGTTCAGATTATTATTGTTACAAACCGCCAGCTTAATTTAACCCTGCTGGTAAAAGATTTAATTAAAGATTTCCCAGAAGTTGTGACAGTAGCTGTGAATACAAATACAGCTAAAACCAGTGAGATTTATGGTGAAAAGACAGAGATTATCTGGGGAGAAAAGAGTATTCAAGAAGGTGTACTCGATTATGAATTTTCACTATCTCCTCGAGCTTTCTATCAACTAAATCCTGAACAAACAGAAGTCCTTTATAGCGAGGCAGTAAAAGCGCTGGATGTTGATAAAGAAGACCATTTGATTGACGCTTATTGTGGTGTTGGAACGATTGGATTTGCCTTCGCAAAGAAAGTAAAGACTCTCAGAGGTATGGATATTATTCCAGAAGCCATTGAAGATGCCAAGCGAAATGCCGAAAGAATGGGATTTGACAATACTCATTATGAAGCTGGACCGGCAGAAGAGATTATTCCTCGTTGGTACAAAGAAGGCTACCGGGCAGATGCTCTGATTGTAGACCCACCACGTACAGGTCTGGATGATAAGTTATTAGACACTATTCTTACTTATGTACCAGAAAAAATGGTTTATATTTCTTGTAATGTTTCGACCTTGGCTCGTGATTTAGTGCGCTTAGTAGAAGTCTATGATCTTCGTTATATCCAGTCGGTCGATATGTTCCCACATACAGCTCGAACTGAAGCTGTTGTAAAATTAATTAAAAAAGTTTAAAAAAGGTGTTGACAAGTCAGAAAAAGCCTGTATAATAGTAAGAGTTGAAAATAACAACTCAGGTCCGTTGGTCAAGGGGTTAAGACACCGCCTTTTCACGGCGGTAACACGGGTTCGAATCCCGTACGGACTATGGTATGTTGCGGATGGAACACTTGATGAAAAAAGTTTAAAAAAGTTTCAAAAAAGTGTTGACAAGCGAAAGCGACTGTGATATACTGATATAGTTGTCACTTGAGAGAAGCGAGTGACAAAGACCTTTGAAAACTGAACAAGACGAACCAATGTGCAGGGCACTATAACTAAGGTTATAGTACTGAACAATGAAAAAAACAATAAATCTGTCAGTGACAGAAATGAGTGAGAACTCAAACTTTTAATGAGAGTTTGATCCTGGCTCAGGACGAACGCTGGCGGCGTGCCTAATACATGCAAGTAGAACGCTGAAGGAGGAGCTTGCTCTTCTGGATGAGTTGCGAACGGGTGAGTAACGCGTAGGTAACCTGCCTGGTAGCGGGGGATAACTATTGGAAACGATAGCTAATACCGCATAATAGCAGATGTTGCATGACATTTGCTTAAAAGGTGCAAATGCATCACTACCAGAAGAGAAGAACGAGTATGAGAGTGGAAAGTTCATACTGTGACGGTATCTTACCAGAAAGGGACGGCTAACTACGTGCCAGCAGCCGCGGTAATACGTAGGTCCCGAGCGTTGTCCGGATTTATTGGGCGTAAAGCGAGCGCAGGCGGTTAGATAAGTCTGAAGTTAAAGGCTGTGGCTTAACCATAGTACGCTTTGGAAACTGTTTAACTTGAGTGCAAGAGGGGAGAGTGGAATTCCATGTGTAGCGGTGAAATGCGTAGATATATGGAGGAACACCGGTGGCGAAAGCGGCTCTCTGGCTTGTAACTGACGCTGAGGCTCGAAAGCGTGGGGAGCAAACAGGATTAGATACCCTGGTAGTCCACGCCGTAAACGATGAGTGCTAGGTGTTAGACCCTTTCCGGGGTTTAGTGCCGTAGCTAACGCATTAAGCACTCCGCCTGGGGAGTACGACCGCAAGGTTGAAACTCAAAGGAATTGACGGGGGCCCGCACAAGCGGTGGAGCATGTGGTTTAATTCGAAGCAACGCGAAGAACCTTACCAGGTCTTGACATCCCTCTGACCGCTCTAGAGATAGAGCTTTCCTTCGGGACAGAGGTGACAGGTGGTGCATGGTTGTCGTCAGCTCGTGTCGTGAGATGTTGGGTTAAGTCCCGCAACGAGCGCAACCCCTATTGTTAGTTGCCATCATTGAGTTGGGCACTCTAGCGAGACTGCCGGTAATAAACCGGAGGAAGGTGGGGATGACGTCAAATCATCATGCCCCTTATGACCTGGGCTACACACGTGCTACAATGGCTGGTACAACGAGTCGCAAGCCGGTGACGGCAAGCTAATCTCTTAAAGCCAGTCTCAGTTCGGATTGTAGGCTGCAACTCGCCTACATGAAGTCGGAATCGCTAGTAATCGCGGATCAGCACGCCGCGGTGAATACGTTCCCGGGCCTTGTACACACCGCCCGTCACACCACGAGAGTTTGTAACACCCGAAGTCGGTGAGGTAACCGTAAGGAGCCAGCCGCCTAAGGTGGGATAGATGATTGGGGTGAAGTCGTAACAAGGTAGCCGTATCGGAAGGTGCGGCTGGATCACCTCCTTTCTAAGGATAAGGAACTGCGCATTGGTCTTGTTTAGTCTTGAGAGGTCTTGTGGGGCCTTAGCTCAGCTGGGAGAGCGCCTGCTTTGCACGCAGGAGGTCAGCGGTTCGATCCCGCTAGGCTCCATTGGTGAGAGATCACCAAGTAATGCACATTGAAAATTGAATATCTATATCAAATAGTAACAAGAAAATAAACCGAAAACGCTGTAGTATTAATAAGAGTTTATGACTGAAAGGTCAGAAAATAAGGTTAAGTTAATAAGGGCGCACGGTGGATGCCTTGGCACTAGGAGCCGAAGAAGGACGTGACAAACGACGANATGCCTTGGGTAGCTGTAAGTAAGCGATGATCCAGGGATTTCCGAATGGGGGAACCCAACAGGTACTACCTGTTACCTACATCTGTTAAGGGTGTGAGGAGGAAGACGCAGTGAACTGAAACATCTAAGTAGCTGCAGGAAGAGAAAGCAAAAGCGATTGCCTTAGTAGCGGCGAGCGAAACGGCAGAAGGGCAAACCGAAGAGTTTACTCTTCGGGGTTGTAGGACTGCAATGTGGACTCAAAGATTATAGAAGAATGATTTGGGAAGATCAGCCAAAGAGAGTAATAGCCTCGTATTTAAAATAGTCTTTGTACCTAGCAGTATCCTGAGTACGGCGGGACACGTGAAATCCCGTCGGAATCTGGGAGGACCATCTCCCAACCCTAAATACTCCCTAGTGACCGATAGTGAACCAGTACCGTGAGGGAAAGGTGAAAAGCACCCCGGGAGGGGAGTGAAATAGAACCTGAAACCGTGTGCCTACAACAAGTTCGAGCCCGTTAATGGGTGAGAGCGTGCCTTTTGTAGAATGAACCGGCGAGTTACGTTATGATGCGAGGTTAAGTTGAAGAGACGGAGCCGTAGGGAAACCGAGTCTGAATAGGGCGCCATAGTATCATGACGTAGACCCGAAACCATGTGACCTACCCATGAGCAGGTTGAAGGTGCGGTAAGACGCACTGGAGGACCGAACCAGGGCACGTTGAAAAGTGCTTGGATGACTTGTGGGTAGCGGAGAAATTCCAAACGAACTTGGAGATAGCTGGTTCTCTCCGAAATAGCTTTAGGGCTAGCGTCGACATTAAGATTCTTGGAGGTAGAGCACTGTTTGGGTGAGGGGTCCATCCCGGATTACCAATCTCAGATAAACTCCGAATGCCAATGAATTATGGTCGGCAGTCAGACTGCGAGTGCTAAGATCCGTAGTCGAAAGGGAAACAGCCCAGACCACCAGCTAAGGTCCCAAAATAATTGTTAAGTGGAAAAGGATGTGGGGTTGCACAGACAACTAGGATGTTAGCTTAGAAGCAGCTATTCATTCAAAGAGTGCGTAATAGCTCACTAGTCGAGTGACCCTGCGCCGAAAATGTACCGGGGCTAAAACAATTTACCGAAGCTGTGGATACCTTTATAGGTATGGTAGGAGAGCGTTCTATGTGTGATGAAGGTATACCGTGAGGAGTGCTGGAACGCATAGAAGTGAGAATGCCGGTATGAGTAGCGAAAGACAGGTGAGAATCCTGTCCACCGTAAGACTAAGGTTTCCAGGGGAAGGCTCGTCCGCCCTGGGTTAGTCGGGACCTAAGGAGAGACCGAAAGGTGTATCCGATGGACAACAGGTTGATATTCCTGTACTAGAGTATGTAGTGATGGAGGGACGCAGTAGGCTAACTAAAGCAGACGATTGGAAGTGTCTGTCTAAGCAGTGAGGTGTGAACTGAGTCAAATGCTTAGTTCTATAACATTGAGCTGTGATGGGGAGCGAAGTTTAGTAGCGAAGTTAGTGACGTCACACTGCCAAGAAAAGCTTCTAGCGTTTAAACATACTCTACCCGTACCGCAAACCGACACAGGTAGTCGAGGCGAGTAGCCTCAGGTGAGCGAGAGAACTCTCGTTAAGGAACTCGGCAAAATGACCCCGTAACTTCGGGAGAAGGGGTGCTGACTTTACGTCAGCCGCAGTGAATAGGCCCAAGCAACTGTTTATCAAAAACACAGCTCTCTGCTAAATCGTAAGATGATGTATAGGGGGTGACGCCTGCCCGGTGCTGGAAGGTTAAGAGGAGTGCTTAGCGCAAGCGAAGGTATGAATTGAAGCCCCAGTAAACGGCGGCCGTAACTATAACGGTCCTAAGGTAGCGAAATTCCTTGTCGGGTAAGTTCCGACCCGCACGAAAGGCGTAATGATTTGGGCACTGTCTCAACGAGAGACTCGGTGAAATTTTAGTACCTGTGAAGATGCAGGTTACCCGCGACAGGACGGAAAGACCCCATGGAGCTTTACTGCAGTTTGATATTGAGTGTCTGTACCACATGTACAGGATAGGTAGGAGTCTAAGAGATCGGGACGCCAGTTTCGAAGGAGACGTTGTTGGGATACTACCCTTGTGTTATGGCCACTCTAACCCGGATAGGTGATCCCTATCGGAGACAGTGTCTGACGGGCAGTTTGACTGGGGCGGTCGCCTCCTAAAAGGTAACGGAGGCGCCCAAAGGTTCCCTCAGAATGGTTGGAAATCATTCGCAGAGTGTAAAGGTATAAGGGAGCTTGACTGCGAGAGCTACAACTCGAGCAGGGACGAAAGTCGGGCTTAGTGATCCGGTGGTTCCGTATGGAAGGGCCATCGCTCAACGGATAAAAGCTACCCTGGGGATAACAGGCTTATCTCCCCCAAGAGTTCACATCGACGGGGAGGTTTGGCACCTCGATGTCGGCTCGTCGCATCCTGGGGCTGTAGTCGGTCCCAAGGGTTGGGCTGTTCGCCCATTAAAGCGGCACGCGAGCTGGGTTCAGAACGTCGTGAGACAGTTCGGTCCCTATCCGTCGCGGGCGTAGGAAATTTGAGAGGATCTGCTCCTAGTACGAGAGGACCAGAGTGGACTTACCGCTGGTGTACCAGTTGTCTTGCCAAAGGCATCGCTGGGTAGCTATGTAGGGAAGGGATAAACGCTGAAAGCATCTAAGTGTGAAACCCACCTCAAGATGAGATTTCCCATGATTTTATATCAGTAAGAGCCCTGAGAGATGATCAGGTAGATAGGTTAGAAGTGGAAGTGTGGCGACACATGTAGCGGACTAATACTAATAGCTCGAGGACTTATCCAAAGTAACTGAGAATATGAAAGCGTATGGTTTTCTTGATTTGAATAGATATTCAATTTTGAGTAGGTATTACTCAGAGTTAAGTGACGATAGCCTAGGAGATACACCTGTACCCATGCCGAACACAGAAGTTAAGCCCTAGAACGCCGGAAGTAGTTGGGGGTTGCCCCCTGTGAGATATGGAAGTCGCTTAGCTGCTACCATCATTTTAGAACAATGATAGCACTTGAATCGACGCTTTCTTCTAAGGAGGATTCTGGTAAGCATATCAGTCGTTTCGAGGTAAGGAATTTTAGAAGGTTTTTGGAAGTCATATTTAGCTATTTATCCATGACAGTTGTGAGATTTAGGTGCAGGATAATCTAGCTTAGCGATAATTTCTTTATGCTTTCCAGCATCCAGATAGTCCAATATTATGATGTTCTTGTCTTTAATGTCAAGCAATTTTGTAATAAAATGTAATTGTTCCATATGATTCTTTCTAATGAGTTGTTTAGTCGCTTTTCATTATAGGTCATATGGGACTTTTTTTACACAAAAATAGGCTTCATAATATCTATAGGGGATTTACCCACTACAAATATTATAGAGCCTTGTCTTTTTCTTAATTATTATGGTGCTTCATTTCTATTCAATCACTTCATAGTTCTGACTCAAGTTCGTTGAAGAACTCTCGAGAAATATTTATTACTATTGAAATAGAGTAGGATAATTTTGTCAATCATTTATAGGAATTTATTTATTTTTAGGGATTTAATAGTTTGTTTTTGATATAAGGTATTTATTCTATTCTGTCAATTTTTCTTATTTTTTATCTTGTTGAGGTTGGTATTTGTACAATTCAGGAATTATTAATGATTAATTATAATTTTTTGTTAGAATAAGGTCATAAAAAGTAAAGGAGTGTATGCTTATGCTACAAAGTATTTATGATCAGATGACTGATTTCTATGACAGTATCGAAGAAGAGTATGCTACTTTCTTTGATAATAGTTGGGAATGGGAACATTTTCATTTTAAATTTTTGATTTATTATTTAGTTAGATATGGCATTGGGTGTCGTAGGGATTTTATTGTTTACCATTATCGTGTTGCTTATCGTTTGTATCTTGAAAAGATGATAATGAATCGGGGTTTTATTTCTTGTTGAGACAGTTTGATTAAATTTCCGAACAAATCTACTTTTTTATGGAAAGATAATAACAAATAGCTGGTTATTTTTCTAAATTATTTTTTAATAGTTGGAAATAGCAAATCTTTCTATTGTTTCTTCTTGATAAAAAGGCGATTTTTTCTTATAATAAATTGTAAGATATAATTGCGGGTGAGATTCCTGCCATGTATGTGAGAAAGGAAGAGCCTGAGGGCTCAGACAAGATTATGACTTCAGTTGTTGTTGTAGGTACCCAATGGGGTGATGAAGGTAAAGGGAAGATTACAGACTTCCTTTCAGCGAATGCAGAGGTGATTGCACGTTACCAAGGTGGTGATAATGCAGGTCACACGATTGTGATTGATGGTAAGAAATTTAAGTTGCACTTGATTCCCTCTGGGATTTTCTTCCCTGAAAAAATCTCTGTTATTGGGAATGGTATGGTTGTAAATCCTAAATCTCTTGTGAAAGAGTTGAGCTATCTTCATGAGGAGGGTGTTACAACTGATAACTTGCGTATTTCTGATCGCGCGCATGTTATTTTGCCTTACCATATCGAGTTGGATCGTTTGCAAGAAGAAGCTAAAGGTGACAATAAGATTGGTACTACAATCAAGGGAATTGGTCCAGCTTATATGGACAAGGCTGCTCGTGTTGGAATTCGTATCGCAGATCTTCTGGATAAAGATATTTTCCGTGAGCGTTTAGAACGTAACCTTGCTGAGAAGAATCGTCTCTTTGAAAAATTGTATGACAGTAAAGCGATTGCTTTCGATGATATTTTTGAAGAGTATTATGAATATGGTCAACAAATCAAAAAATATGTGACCGATACATCTGTCATTTTGAATGATGCGCTTGATAATGGTAAACGTGTGCTTTTTGAAGGTGCACAAGGTGTTATGCTAGATATAGACCAAGGTACGTATCCATTTGTTACGTCATCAAACCCTGTGGCTGGTGGTGTTACGATTGGTTCTGGTGTTGGTCCAAGTAAAATTGACAAGGTTGTAGGTGTATGTAAAGCCTATACCAGTCGTGTGGGAGACGGTCCCTTCCCAACTGAGTTGTTTGATGAAGTGGGAGAACGTATCCGTGAAGTCGGTCATGAGTATGGTACTACAACAGGTCGTCCACGTCGTGTGGGTTGGTTTGACTCAGTTGTGATGCGTCATAGTCGTCGTGTTTCTGGTATTACTAACCTTTCATTGAACTCTATCGATGTTTTGAGTGGTTTAGATACAGTAAAAATCTGTGTGGCCTATGATCTTGATGGTCAACGTATTGACTACTATCCAGCTAGTCTTGAGCAATTGAAGCGTTGCAAGCCTATCTATGAAGAGTTGCCAGGTTGGTCAGAAGATATTACCGGAGTTCGTAATTTGGAAGATCTTCCTGAGAATGCGCGTAACTATGTTCGTCGTGTGAGTGAATTGGTTGGCGTTCGTATTTCTACTTTCTCAGTGGGTCCTGGTCGTGAACAAACAAATATTTTAGAAAGTGTTTGGTCCTAAGAGATTTTTAAGATTTGTTTAAGATAGGTCGGGTATACTATAGACAGTTACAAGAAGACCTCCTAACTTGTTGTAACAAATATCCTAAACTTTTCTTTTTCATAATAATCTCCCTATAGAGTCACCGCATTCGGTGGCTTTTTTTGTGTTTGGATTCATGATATAATAATAAAATCGATAAGTAGGAAAAGGGAAAAGAGATGGTTTATACGCTTGAAGAAAAAGAAGTCTTTATGAGGGAGGCTTTGAGAGAAGCTGAGATTGCCTTGGAACACGATGAAATTCCAATCGGTTGTGTAATTGTCAAGGACGGGGAAATCATTGGTCGTGGGCATAATGCGCGTGAGGAATTACAGCGAGCGGTTATGCACGCGGAGATTATGGCTATAGAGAATGCAAACTTTAGTGAGGAGAGTTGGCGCTTGCTGGATTGCACACTTTTTGTGACTATTGAGCCTTGTGTCATGTGTAGTGGGGCGATTGGGCTTGCCCGTATTCCAAACGTGGTCTATGGGGCTAAAAACCAGAAATTCGGCGCTGCGGGGAGTTTGTACGATATCTTGACAGATGAGCGTCTCAATCATCGTGTGGAGGTTGAAACGGGAATTTTGGAAGATGAATGCGCAGCTATTATGCAGGATTTTTTTAGAAATAGACGGAAAAAATAATTTTACTTTTAAAATGAATAGGAATGTGATATAATTAATAGTGGAGCAACAGTTCTGCGTGAAGCGGGTCAGGGGAGGAATCCAGCAGCCCTAAGCGATTTGAATTGTGTGCTCTTTTTTTCGTGCTTTTTCCGAATAAATAAGATAGAATAATCTAGAATAAATGATAATAGAAAAGAGAAGAATATGAAAATTCGTGGTTTTGAATTGGTTTCGAGTTTTACAGATGAAAATTTATTGCCCAAGCGTGAGACGGCGCATGCGGCTGGTTACGACTTAAAGGTTGCTGTGCGTACGGTTATTGCTCCAGGAGAGATTGTATTGGTTCCGACAGGGGTTAAGGCTTATATGCAACCGACTGAGGTTCTTTACCTCTATGATCGTTCTTCAAACCCTCGTAAGAAGGGTTTGGTGTTAATCAACTCAGTTGGGGTCATTGATGGGGATTATTATGGCAATCCTGGGAATGAAGGGCATATTTTTGCGCAGATGAAGAATATCACAGACCAAGAAGTGATTCTCGAAGTTGGGGAACGTGTTGTCCAGGCTGTCTTTGCTCCTTTCTTAATTGCAGATGGAGATGCGGCTGATGGCGTGCGAACTGGTGGATTTGGATCGACAGGGCACTAGAATGAAGATTATCTTTGTACGTCATGGGGAGCCAGATTATAGTATGCTTGATAAACTTGAAAATCCGCAACTCTATAGTGGTTTTGGTCGTGATTTAGCACCATTGACAGGAAAAGGTCGCAGTCTGGCAAAAGAAGTTGCTAAAACTGCATGTTTTGGAAAGGCAGAGATTATTATTTCATCGTCTGTGACGAGGGCTTTAGAAACAGCCCATTATATAGCAGTTGAAACAGGATTGGACTTATTTGTGGAGCCGTTTTTTCATGAGTGGCGTCCAGACTTAAATGGCACTAACTCTGATTTAACTAGTGTATTGGTAGCTCATGAATATTATCTAAAACATCAAGGAGGTTTATCTGAAGATTCTCCTTATCGCTATGAAACTGATCTAGAGATGCGTCATCGTTTTTTAAGAGCTTTGGAAAAATATAAAAATTATAAAACTATTATCATTGTAACTCACGGAATGCTCATGCGCCAGTTTGTGCCAAATGAGAAGATTGATTTTTGCCAAGTGATTGAGTGTGAGTTAGAGATATAGAAAGAGGTTTATCATCGCAAAGAAAAAAGCGACATTTGTATGTCAAAATTGTGGGTATAATTCCCCTAAATATCTGGGGCGTTGTCCCAACTGTGGATCTTGGTCTTCCTTTGTAGAAGAGGTTGAGGTTGCCGAGGTAAAGAATGCGCGTGTGTCCTTGACGGGGGAGAAAAGACAGAAAGAAGAAATTTGCGACCGGCTTGCTGCTTGTATCTTCTCGTATCTTTGAGAAGCGTCGGGCTTCTTGCTTTACTAATCCAGATTTAAAAGATTTTTTAGAGGAAAACGGTGCTAAAAGCATAGAGTTTATAGGGGTAGATGGCAATGGTTGTGTTAAGGCTTCCGTTTTGGCAGCTACCAAGGAGAATTATCAGGTTTCTGTCGATTTGTCTGCTGTCGGAGTTGCCAACCAGAAGAAATTCTCTAAAACACTGAAGCAGTGGCAAGATTGCGGAATCAAGATTGGATAGTTTTATGGGGATCTTAATATGAAAATTATTTTTATCCGTCACGGGGAGCCAAATTACCGTGAGTTAGAGGAGCGTTCTTATACGGGATTTGGGATAGATTTGGCGCCCTTGTCTGAGAAGGGACGGCAGCAAGCTCAGGAACTGAGCACCAATCTTTTACTCCCTTCAGCTGAAATAATCATATCTTCTTCAGTCACAAGAGCTTTAGAAACGGCTTCTTATGTAGTTTGTGCTACGGGACTTCCTTTGAGAGTGGAGCCTTTATTACATGAATGGCAGGTCTATGAAACTGGAATAGAAAATTTTGAAACGGCTAGAAGACTATTTCTAGAAAATCATGGGGAGTTACTTCCTAATAGTCCTATTCAATATGAGACAGCTATGGAAATGAGGTCTCGTTTTCTAGAATGTATGTCTAAGTATCGAGAACATCAGACTGTGGTAGTTGTTGCTCATCGAATGCTCATGCGCCAGTTTGTGCCAAATGAGAAGATTGATTTTTGCCAAGTGATTGAGTGTGAGTTAGAGATATAGAAAGAGGTTTATCATCGCAAAGAAAAAAGCGACATTTGTATGTCAAAATTGTGGGTATAATTCCCCTAAATATCTGGGACGTTGTCCTAACTGTGGGTCTTGGTCTTCCTTTGTAGAAGAGGTTGAGGTTGCCGAGGTCAAAAATGCGCGTGTGTCCTTGACAGGTGAGAAAACCAAGCCCATGAAACTGGCTGAAGTAACTTCTATCAATGTCAATCGAACCAAGACAGAGATGGAGGAATTCAACCGTGTACTTGGAGGCGGAGTGGTACCAGGAAGTCTCGTCCTCATAGGTGGGGATCCTGGGATTGGAAAATCAACCCTTCTCCTACAAGTCTCAACCCAGTTGTCTCAAGTGGGGACTGTTCTCTACGTCAGTGGGGAGGAGTCTGCCCAGCAGATTAAGCTACGAGCAGAGCGCTTGGGAGATATTGATAGCGAGTTTTATCTCTATGCAGAGACCAATATGCAGAGTGTTCGAGCTGAGGTGGAGCGCATCCAACCAGACTTCCTCATTATTGACTCTATCCAGACCATTATGTCTCCTGAGATTTCAGGGGTGCAGGGGTCTGTTTCTCAGGTGCGTGAGGTGACGGCTGAGCTCATGCAGCTGGCCAAGACTAATAACATTGCCATCTTTATCGTAGGTCATGTGACCAAGGAAGGAACCTTGGCTGGTCCTCGTATGCTAGAGCATATGGTAGATACAGTGCTTTACTTTGAAGGGGAGCGTCACCATACCTTCCGAATCTTGCGAGCGGTCAAAAACCGTTTTGGTTCTACCAATGAAATTGGAATTTTTGAGATGCAGTCGGGTGGCTTAGTTGAGGTGCTCAATCCGAGTCAAGTTTTCCTAGAGGAGCGTTTGGATGGGGCGACTGGTTCGTCAATCGTTGTGACCATGGAAGGGACGCGTCCGATTTTAGCGGAGGTTCAGGCCTTGGTGACGCCAACCATGTTTGGAAATGCCAAGCGTACTACGACAGGGCTTGATTTTAATCGTGCGAGTCTGATTATGGCTGTTTTGGAAAAGCGTGCAGGGCTTCTCTTGCAAAATCAGGATGCTTATCTCAAATCTGCTGGCGGTGTCAAATTGGATGAACCTGCGATTGACTTGGCCGTTGCGGTTGCCATTGCTTCGAGCTATAAAGACAAGCCAACCAATCCTCAGGAATGTTTTGTAGGAGAACTTGGTTTGACTGGAGAGATTCGGCGTGTGAATCGTATCGAGCAGCGTATTAATGAAGCTGCTAAACTGGGCTTTACTAAGATTTATGTACCCAAAAATTCCTTGACAGGAATCACTCTGCCCAAAGAAATTCAGGTTATTGGGGTGACAACGATTCAGGAAGTTTTGAAAAAGGTTTTTGCTTAATCTGTGACAAATCCTCTTAAAAATGATAAGATAGGAGAAATATTTGACTATCAAATTTTCAAGGAGGGAATCGTGTCGTATTTTGAACAGTTTATGCAAGCTAATCAGGCTTATGTTGCCCTACATGGACAGTTAAATCTGCCACTTAAACCCAAAACAAGAGTGGCTATTGTGACCTGTATGGATTCACGTTTGCACGTTGCGCAAGCTTTGGGATTGGCACTTGGGGATGCTCATATCTTGCGGAATGCAGGTGGTCGAGTGACTGAGGACATGATTCGTTCGCTAGTTATTTCCCAGCAACAAATGGGGACAAGAGAGATTGTGGTATTGCACCATACAGACTGTGGTGCTCAGACCTTTGAAAATGGACCTTTTCAGGAGTATTTAAAAGAGGAACTAGGTGTCGATGTGTCAGACCAAGACTTCTTGCCCTTCCAAGATATAGAGGAGAGTGTACGCGAGGACATGCAACTTCTTATCGAGTCTCCCCTAATACCAGACGATGTTATTATCTCTGGTGCTATTTACGATGTGGATACAGGAAGTATGACAGTCGTAGAATTATAAACACTTCATTTAGAAAGAAAGTGTATGAAGAAAAACAGTATTTTATTTATTTTTATCTTATTGCTATGTATTGGTTTACAGTATGAAACCATCTACTATACGGATGGTTCGATGTCAACTGCGGAATATGGACTAATGGGAGTTTCTATCTTTCTAGCTCTCTTTTACATGATTCCAGCTCTTTATTTCCTTTTCCGTATTGGGAAAAAATGGGAATTGCCAAAGAATGCCTTGATCTTACCTTTATTGGGTGGGATGTTCCTTTCAGGCTGGTTGTCTAGCTTTGCGAATACCTATATCCATGATTTGCTGGGGGTTCTTTTCCCAGATAGTACATTTTTAAATGCCTTTGAAAGTGCGATTGTGGCTCCTTTGGTAGAAGAACCCTTGAAATTGTTGCCACTTGTCTTTGTTTTAGCTTTGATTCCTGTGCGAAAATTAAAATCTTTGTTTTTACTTGGGATTGCTTCTGGTTTGGGATTCCAAATGATTGAGGATATTGGCTATATTCGTACAGATTTACCAGAGGGCTTTGACTTTACTATTTCGAGAATTTTAGAGCGTATCATCTCAGGTATTGCCTCTCACTGGACTTTTTCAGGTCTAGCTGTAGTAGGTGTTTACTTGCTTTACAGAGCCTATAAAGGACAGAAGGTTGGCAAGAAAGAGGGGCTTATTTTCTTAGGTTTGGCCTTGGGAACTCATTTCTTGTTTAACTCTCCTTTTGTAGAATTAGAGACAGAGTTGCCCTTAGCGATTCCGATGGTTATGGCTATTACTCTCTATGGTTTTTATCAGGCTTATCGCTTTGTTGAGAAGAACGATGAGATAGTGAACTAGAATATTTTTCAAAAGAATGATGCAAGGGTACAAATATGGTGCCCTTCTTTTATTTTTGATTGAAAAATAGTGCAAAAAGAGCTACAATGGTAAATGGAAAATCTTGTGAAAAGCACAAGCGATACATATATACCGGAGGAAATCATGTCTTTTTCTGATTTAAAGCTGTTTGCCCTTTCTTCTAATCAAGAATTGGCAAAACGTGTGGCGCAGGAGATTGGGATAGAGTTGGGGAAATCAAGTGTTCGCCAATTTTCAGATGGAGAGATTCAGGTCAACATTGAAGAATCAATCCGTGGGAAACACGTCTTTATACTACAATCAACTAGTTCGCCTGTAAATGACAATCTGCTTGAAATTTTGATTATGGTAGATGCTTTGAAGCGTGCGAGTGCAGAATCTGTCAATGTTGTCATGCCTTACTATGGGTATGCACGTCAGGATAGAAAGGCGAGAGCGCGTGAGCCAATCACTTCAAAACTGGTCGCAAATATGCTTGAAGTAGCTGGAGTGGATCGTTTATTGACAATCGACTTGCATGCTGCGCAGATTCAAGGATTCTTTGATATTCCTGTGGATCACTTGATGGGAGCTCCTCTGATTGCGGATTATTTTGAGCGTCGTGGCATGGTTGGTTCTGACTATGTGGTTGTCAGCCCAGACCATGGAGGGGTGACTCGTGCTCGTAAGTTGGCAGAATTTTTGAAAACATCTATTGCTATCATTGACAAACGTCGTAGCGTTGATAAGATGAATACTAGTGAAGTCATGAACATCATCGGTAAGGTTGAAGGCAAGACTTGTATCTTGATTGATGATATGATTGATACGGCTGGAACGATTTGTCATGCGGCAGATGCCCTTGCGGAAGCTGGTGCTGTTGAAGTCTATGCAAGCTGTACGCACCCAGTTCTTTCTGGTCTTGCTATGGACAATATCCAAAAATCAGCTATTAAGAAATTGGTTGTTTTGGATACTATCTATCTGCCAGAAGAGCGTTTGATTGACAAGATCGAGCAGATTTCAATCGCTCATCTCCTGGGTGATGCTATCGTGCGTATCCATGAAAAACGTCCACTTTCTCCACTTTTCAGTATTGAGAAAAAGATTTAATGACCAAGCCTGAGATAATTCTCAGGTTTTTTCGTCTCTTTTTCGAATAAATAGATAGTAGCAGTGAATCTAGTAAAATTAGATTTAAAAATGTGCTATAATGAAAGGAGAGAAAGTATGACATTACGTCATCCAGGCATCAGCCCAACGAATGACTTGGTTGCTAAGAAAATTTTTAGCAATCCAGAAATCACTTGTCAATTTATTCGCGATATGTTGGACTTACCAGCTAAAAATGTAACTATTTTAGAGGGAAGTAACATTCACGTCTTACCTTCCCTGCCTTACTCAGCGCAGGATTTCTATACCAGTATAGACGTCTTGGCGGAGTTGGACAACGGTACTCAAGTAATCATTGAGATTCAAGTTCATCATCAGAATTTTTTCATCAATCGCCTGTGGGCTTACTTGTGCAGTCAGGTCAATCAAAACCTAGAAAAAATTCGCCAACGAGAAGGTGATACCCACCAGAGTTATAAACATATTGCACCAGTATATGCTATCGCTATTGTGGGCAGCAATTATTTCCAAGATGATTTGGCTTTCCATAGCTTTAGTATGCGCGAGGACACGACAGGTGAGGCTTTAACAATTACAAACAATGGACAAGAAAATCATCTAGTAAAGATGGCTTTCTTAGAACTAAAAAAATATAGAGAAACCAGCAAAGACGAGGTTCGCAAACCGTGGTTGGAGTTTTTTGGGAATAAACCCTTTACCCAACAACCTGAGCGAGCCATCAGCCAAGCAGACCAACTGCTGGACTACAAGAGCTGGTCCGAGGAGGACAGGAAAATGTTTAGTGAACAACGCAGGCGTGAAGAACAAGCCTTGTTAGCACAGGACTATGCCTTGGAACAAGCTGAAGAAAGAGGATTAGAACGTGGCCTTGAACGTGGTCGTGCAGAGGGTCGTGAACAAGGACGAGAAGAAGGCATTGAAGAGGGATTAAAAGTAGGTTTAGTAAATCTAGTACGTCAAGGTCTTCTAACACCTGAGGTTGCGAGTGAGCAATTGGGCATGTCAGTAGCTGAGTTTGAGTCACTATTGAAAGACCATCATAAATAAGACCTAAAAATACAGAGAAACCAGCAAAGACGAGGTTCGCAAGCCGTGGTTGGAGTTTTTCGGCAACAAGCCCTTTACCCAACAACCTGAGCGAGCCATCAGTCAGGCAGACCAACTGCTGGACTACAAGAGCTGGTCCGAGGAGGACAGGAAAATGTTTAGTCAACTACGTATGCGTGAAGAACAAGCCTTGTTAGCACAGGACTATGCCTTGGAAACCGCTAGGGCTGAGGGGATTGAACGAGGAAAAGTTGAAGGAAGGGAAGAAGGGAAACTTTTTGCCTTCTTAGACATGGTTCGTCAACATGTTTTAACTTCCGAATTTGCGAGTGAACAATTGGGAATGACTGTCGCTGAGTTTGAGGCACTCTTATAAGACCGTCACAAGTGATGGCATTTTTGGAACTAAAAAAATACAGAGAAACCAGCAAGGATAGTATTCGCAAGCCATGGTTGGAGTTTTTTGGGAATAAGCCCTTTACTCAGCAACCTGAACGAGCCATCAGCCAGGCAGACCAACTGCTAGACTATAAGAGCTGGTCCGAGGAGGATAGGAAAATGTTTAGTGAACAACGCAGACGCGAAGAACAAGCGTTATTGGCTCAGGATTATGCCTTAGAAACTGCTAGGGCAGAAGGGATTGAACAGGGGTTAGAGCGTGGTCTTGAACGTGGTAAAGTTGAAGGAAGAGTTTTTGCTTTTCTAGATATGGTTCGCCAAGGTCTTTTGCCTTCTGAGATTGCGAGTGAGCAATTAGGCATGACTGTCGCTGAGTTTGAGGCGTTGTTGTAAGACTAGCACTAATAGTCAAGATGGCATTCTTGGAATTAAAAAATACAAAGAAACCAGCAAAGACGAGGTTCGCAAGCCGTGGTTGGAGTTTTTTGGGAATAAGCCCTTTACCCAGCAACCTGAGCGAGCCATCAGTCAAGCAGACCAACTGCTGGACTATAAGAGCTGGTCCGAGGAGGACAGGAAAATGTTTAGTCAACTACGTATGCGCGAAGAACAAGCTTTGTTAGCGCAGGACTATGCCTTGGAACAAGCTGAAGAAAGAGGATTAGAACGTGGCCTTGAACGTGGCCGCACAGAGGGCCTTGAACAGGGACTGGAACGAGGACGAGCAGAGGGTGTTGAACAAGGTCTAGAGCGTGGGAAAATTTTTACCTTTCTAGATTTAGTACGCCAACATGTTTTAACTTCAGAATTTGCGAGTGAATAATTAGACACAAATTGAAAAAATATCAAGTTTACTTGACTTTTTTTATAGAATGGTATAGTATTTAGATACAAGCACTCCTTTTGCTCCCTGTTTCATAGCAACTGGAGTCATTTTTTTATAAATTTAGAAGGTTAATGATGTACACAACTGATAATAGTATTTCTTTGTCAAGAGATTTAAAGAGAGAAATGAAAGCATTTTTACCTCTTAAAGATCTGGTAAGTTATCTTTCAGATAAGCTAGATATGTCACCTGAAGAGGAACTAGATTCCAAAAACTTTTTACGTTGTCATAATTACTATTCGTTTTCGGCGTTTATTAAACAGGTTCCAGATAATCTTCATAAAGGAAAATTTCAAGCAGCGATTTCATTGTATGAATTTAATGATTGGTTGTCGCAGTTTCTGTTTATATTTTCTGGTAGATTAGAACAATTTATAAAATCAACTTTTATTGAATCGCTTTGCCAGCAATATAATGGAAAATATCAAAAAGGTGAGTGTTACTTGGATGAAACTATTTATGAAAACTTTGAATTATATAACGAATTTATTTCAATTATAGAAAAACATTTATCAGAGAATCAAAGTCTTTCAATACAGCATCATATCAAAAATAAAGGTTCTAAATTCCCAATTTGGGTGCTTTTTCAAGAGATGACTTTTGGGGAAACAACTCGTTTTATAAGTGCACTAAAAAAAGAATACCGAGAGTATTGGATAGATACTACATTTTTATCAACTGGTGTGGTAAATTCTAAAATTCATGGAGAAGAAATCCAAAGTAAGTTATTTGGCTGGGTTTCAGCTACATGGTATATGAGAAATAGGACAGCACATCATTTAAGACTATATGGTCAAAATTTTACAATAGCAAGTCCAAGTTTCTTTTCAGCTGATTTGCGTCAAATAAACAAGAATGCAGAGACTAAAAAGAAAAAGACGCATAATAACGATTTATTTGCTTATCTTCTAGCTATGAAAAATCTTATATAACATCATTCACATTCTTTTGTTCAAGATTGGAACGATTTTTTAATGACTTTAGAGGAACAGTTGATGGAAAAGTCAAATATCATATTATCTAGTAAGATTGGTTTGCCAAGCAATTGGAAAGATATATTGTGGATTGGTTCACATCAATATTGAACTAAGGAATGATTTTTCGCTCAAGCTATTATTCAGAGTATCTTTGACAATTCAGATGAGAAAGCAAACATTAAGAAGTTGATTGCCAAGATAATGAAGGATTAGGTGTAGTATTTGGGAATCGCTATAGCGAGCTATGTAACACCTGAACAAGCTGAGAAAATCAGAATCATCAAGGAGCACTATGATGTTCTTACTATCTGTAAAGAAGACTTATACTCTTCGAAAATCTTTTCAAACTACGTCAGTTTCACCTTACCGTACTCAAGTACAGCTTGCAGCTAGCTACCTAGTTTGTTCTTTGATTTTCATTGAGTAGTAGAAACCATAATTCGGAAACTCGGACAAGAATACCAAGAACAGATCAAGATGATTCAAATCGTTTCTAGATTCAGTGTGCTTTAATTTCAAAAATTAGTGTCAAAACCTCTTTTAATACAGACAAAATTAAGGATAGACAATAATTTTAATAACTTTTATTTTTTTCATCTCTTTTTCGAATAAATAGATAGTAGCGGTGAATCTAGTGAGATTAGATTTAAAAATGTGCTATAATGAAAGGAGAGAAAGTATGACTGTACGTCATCCGGGCATTAGCCCGACCAATGATTTGGTTGCTAAGAAGATTTTTAGCAATCCAGAAATCACTTGTCAATTTATCCGCGATATGTTGGATTTACCAGCCAAAAATGTGACCATTTTGGAGGGAAGTAACATTCACGTCTTGCCTTCCCTGCCGTACTCGGCGCAGGATTTCTATACCAGTATAGACGTCTTAGCGGAGTTGGATAATGGTACGCAAGTAATTATTGAGATTCAAGTTCATCATCAGAATTTTTTCATCAATCGCCTGTGGGCTTACCTGTGCAGTCAGGTCAATCAGAATCTTGAAAAAATTCGCCAATGTGAAGGTGATACTCATCAGAGTTACAAACATATTGCACCAGTATACGCTATCGCAATTGTGGATAGCAATTACTTCTCAGATGACCTGGCCTTCCACAGTTTCAGTATGCGAGAGGACACGACAGGTGAGGTCTTAACCATCACAAACAATGGACAGGAACATCATCTAGTCAAGATGGCATTCTTGGAACTAAAAAAATACAGAGAAACTAGCAAAGACGAGGTTCGCAAACCATGGTTGGAGTTTTTCGGGAATAAGCCCTTTACTCAACAACCCGAGCGAGCTATCAGTCAGGCGGACCAACTGCTGGACTATAAGAGCTGGTCCGAGGAGGACAGGAAAATGTTTAGTGAACAACGCAGGCGAGAAGAACAAGCGTTATTGGCTCATGATTATGCCTTGGAAACAGCTAGGGCAGAAGGTCTTGAAAAAGGTTTAGAGAGTGGTCTTGAACGTGGCCGTGCAGAGGGCATTGAACAAGGGCGAGCTGAGGGTATTGAACAAGGTTTAGAACAGGGACTGGAGCGTGGGAAAGTTGAAGGAAGAGTCTTTACTTTCCTAGATATGGTTCACCAAGGCCTTCTGACTTCAGAGGTTGCCAGCCAGCAGCTGGGTATGACTGTCTCTGAGTTTGAAGAATTATTGAAAGACCATCATAAATAAGACCTAAAAATACAGAGAAACCAGCAAGGATAGTATTCGCAAGCCATGGTTGGAGTTTTTCGGTAATAAGCCCTTTACACAGCAACCTGAGCGAGTCATCAGCCAAGCAGACCAACTGCTGGACTACAAGAGCTGGTCCGAGGAGGACAGGAAAATGTTTAGTGAACAACGCAGGCGAGAAGAACAAGCCTTGTTAGCGCAGGACTATGCCTTGGAACAAGCTGAAGAAAGAGGATTAGAACGTGGCCTTGAACAGGGACTGGAGCGTGGAAAAATTGAAGGAAAACTCTTTGCTTTCCTAGATATGGTTCACCAAGGTCTTCTGACAGCTGAGGTTGTTAGTGAACAATTAGGTATGACTGTCGCTGAGTTAGAGTCTTTGCTATGAGCTCACACCTTAGTATAGTAGAAAGTTAATGAAATGGCGAGTTAATTCCAAAATACTTGCCATTTTTGCTTGACATTTGATAGGGGTTATAGGATAATACCATAGAAGTGAGTTCTGTCCAACTATCTATGTGGATTAGATATGAGAGATTTGACTCAGGATTTAAGAAATTTGTGAGATTTTCACTTGGAAGACACGGTATTTGAAGGGTATTTCATCTCACAGAGGTGTTTTTTTAACCTTTTTTGAAAAAATAGGTTAAAAGTTTAAAAAAATGAAGAAAACCCTTGACAAATCCTGCAAATATTTATATACTGTATGGTAGTAAGATAGTCTTACGAAAAAATATTTTAAAGAAAAATAAAGGAGATAAAACGATGAAAAAAGTTTTATTGACAAGCGCAGTCGCTCTTGCAGCATTTGGTGCTGTTCAAGCTGTTTCAGCTGATGATTCATATGCAACTTTAATTAAGGATGCTCTTGGAGTTAAGGTCAGTGAGGAAGTTAAAGTTGATGATGCAGTAGCTAAGGTTAAAGCTCTTCAACCTGTTGTAAATGCATTGCGTGCAGCTAATTCAACTCTACAAGCTTCAACAAAAGCTCAAAAGGCAGCAGAGGAAAAACTTGCAGCAGCTCAACAAGCTTATTCTGATGCCGTTAAAGCTCTTCGTGATGCAGAACTAAAAAAAGGTGATGCAGAAGGACAAAAAGCAATTTTTACAGAATTACAAGCAAAAGTAGAAGCTAAGAAAGCTAAAGATTCAGCAGACTTGGCAGCTCAACAAGCTAAATTAGGTGAAAAAGAAGAAGGTAAACGTACAGGAGCATATTTAGCATTAGATAATGCCAAGGTAGCCTTGGAAAATGCTCAGAATGCCGTTAATGCTCAATATGATAAAAAACCACTTGGTGGTGATGTAGAAGCTACAAAGAAATACGAAGCTGACAAATTAAAAGTTGAGTCAGACTTGGCAAAAGCTCAACAAGCTTATTCTGACGCTAATGAAAAAGTTTCTACTTTAGAAAAAGAAGTTAAAGAGCTAGAAGCCACTGTAAAAGCAGAACAAAAAGACTCTGAAAAACTTACAAAAGCTATTGAAGCTTTGACTAAAGCAATTGCTGACGGTACAGGTCTATTGGAAGAAAGTAAAACTTTTGATAGTCTAAAACGAGTTAAGAATGATAAATACACAGCAGTTGGAGAAGCTACTACTAAGTTGTTCGATGCAGATACTGCGCTAAAAACTGCGAAAGCTAATTATGAAACAGCTGAAAAAGCAGCTAAAGATAAATATAAAGAAGAAAAAGTAGCATTCGTATTGGAAGATGTTATTAAAGCAGACACACCAACTCCAGAAGCTGTAGTTAAATTTGGTTGGAATAAAGATACTAAAGGTAACTGGACTTATGTAGTAGACTCAAAAGGTACAAAAGCAACAGGTTGGATTAATGATCAAGGAACTTGGTACTACCTAAATGCTGAAGGTGTTATGCAAACTGGTTGGGTTAAAGATAACGGAACTTGGTACTACTTGAAATCATCAGGTGCAATGGCAACTGGTTGGGTTAAAGATAACGGAACTTGGTACTACTTGAAATCATCAGGTGCAATGGCAACTGGTTGGTATCAAGTTGGTGGTAACTGGTACTACTCATACGCATCAGGAGCTCTTGCAGTAAGTACTACTACACCAGATGGTTACACTGTAAATGCAAACGGTGAGTGGGTTTAATCCTAATAACTAGAATATAAAACAGGAGAGGAATCTCCTGTTTTTTTGGCTTTAACAATGGTAGTGGGTTGAAGAAAAGCTAAGCTCGAGAAAGGACAAATTTCGTCCTTTCTTTTTTGATGTTCAGAGCGATAAAAATCTGTTTTTTGAAGTTTTCAAAGTTCCGAAAATCAAAGGCATTTCGTTTGATAAGTTTGATGAGATTATTAGTCGCTTCCAATTTTGCGTTGAAATAGGATAACTGAAGGACATTGACGATTTTCCCTTTGTCCTTTAGAAATGTTTTAAAGACAGTCTGAAAAAGAGGATGAACTTTCTTTAGATTGTCTTCAATAAGTCCGAAAAATTTCTCAGACTCTTTATTCTGAAAGTGAAAAAGCAAGAATTGATAGAGATGATAGTGGTGTTTTAAGTCTTCTGAATAGCTCAAAAGCTTGTCGAGAATCTCTTTATTAGTTAAGTGCATACGAAAAGTAGGGCGATAAAAACGTTTATCACTGAGTTTACGGCTATCCTGTTGAATGAGCTTCCAGTAACGTTTAATAGCCTTGTATTCATGGGATTTTCACTCAAATTGATTCATGATTTGGACACAGATACGACTCATAGCACGGCTAAGATGTTGTACAATGTGAAAAGCCAGCGTCTTTGGGAGCTGGCTGGTAATTTTGGCTTATAGCACTAGTACAAACCATCCGTTAGACGGCTGGTTGTGATTTAGAAGCTAGTTTTTGTCTGACCTCTTTTATACAACTTTTTACCAATTATTTTTTAATCTAAATTATTAAAGTTGTCTAATTCTATACGTAATTTTGATTTAATATTCTCTAAATTTTTCAAAATATCACTATTATTTTCTTTAATCGTACTTGCAAGTTTTGAAACAAGATACAGTTCATCCTCTATTTTTCCTTTAAGGATTTTAGTTTGATTNTTCGTTTTCATATCTAATTCTTTTTTTATTAGAGAAATTGAAATACTCATAAATACGGAAAGAATAATTAAACAAATCAATGTTAACATGATAAGTTTTATCCAAAAAGGCAAATTCTTAATCCAAACATAATCATTAAGTGGAGTAAAAAAATTTAAATTACTTTGTTCTAGTATAATTACAGCAGTAT
>NZ_RJPX01000041.1:0-17402 GCF_003944325.1 Streptococcus mitis
ATGTAAATTCAATCTAATTTCTATAAGTTTGCTCCCATTTTTTCATTTCTTCAACGATACTTCTTAGAGCAATACCTTTTTTTGTCATTTTATATTCAACCTGTGGAGGCGATGTCGGTAAAACTTTTCTTGATAAAATACCTTCTTGCTCGAAATCATGTAACCGTTGAGCTAATATTCTAGGATTAATACCTTCTACACTACGCAAAAGACTACCATAATGTATATTACCATTAATAATTTCAGATAAAATCTCAAGAGTAAATTTACCCTTTAGTAAATTCAAGACCCTTCTTGCTGGACAAATTGATTTTTTCAAAGGTTGCATCTTGCAAGTCTCCATTCATTTCCTCCTTTTTTGATAGTTACTATACTTTTTTTCCCTTCTTGTTTTATAAATAATTACATGATAAATTAATTATATCACTTGAAGGGAGAAATTACTATGGACATTATAACTAAGTTTGACCGTATTGAAGATATTCTCGGCAGTCCTGATGGAAGATACTTTGGTAATGGATATACACAAGTAAAATATTTTCAGAAAGTTAAACATATTACTTTTGAAGGAATTGAGTCAGTATTTGAAATCAACTATCCGAAGAGTTGGTCAACTAAGAAAAATATTGAGTCAATAAAACCACATTTTAGCTCTTTAGATTCTATTGTACTTGCTGTGAAACTAGTCAGCGATTTTCTTAGAGAAGAATTAGTCATAGAAGAGGACACAATCAATAATGCTCTAATTTCTAGTTTCTCGGTAAAAGCAGGAAAATCTCTTGTAGAAGATTTGAAAAATGTTACAGCAAAATTGAGCTTATCATCAGATGATAAGCTATCCTTCAAGGGAAGGATAGCTTCGTTTTCGGTTGAATTAGTTGTCGATTTATTTGATGACTCAAAACAACTTAAAATAAATTCTGGAGAAGATTACTATTTTTCAAACTTTAAAACAGTTGATACCAAACTAACTGATATTTCGGTGAAAACAGAATTAAATTCTATTTCAGCTACTACTTCTTTTTCCTATTCAGATAAATTTAGTGGTATTGAATCAGCACATCTCTTGAAAAAGAGATTACCATCTATCTTAGACCATATAATTGTAACAGCTGAACTTACGGAAGTGTTACATTCATATTTGGACAGAACCCCTAGAGAATTTTCGAAAACATTGATAATGCGTAAAATTAAAATCCTACGCAACCTTTCAAACGATTCACAGTTAAGTGAAGGCAACATTAAAGTTCAAGTTCTAAAAACTAAAATAGTACCTTTAAAAGGAAAGAATGTTCGAGTTAGTGATATGATTTCAAAACTTGGAGAGTCAACATTGATATATTCCGTGGCTCAAGAGCTATAAGATAAATAGAAAGAGGACTAATATGAAAATAGCAATTTCAGGAACTTATTCGACAGGAAAAACGACAACAACTTTAGCACTAGCTTTTTATACTGGTTTACCACGTACACACGCAAAAACTATGAGAGAGATTCTTCCCATAGCTTTACCCGGAAAAAGATTAGAAGACGCCACTGGTCCTGAGCTGGTTCAATTAGGAATTCGTCGTCTAATGGAGCGAGCAGTTAGGGAGTCTCATCTTGACTCTTTTGTTTCTGATGGCTCCTCTTTACATGAATGGGTATACGGTATGGTGAGAACCGAATTAGGAATGAATCCCAACCAAGAGACAGATAAAGGAAATATTATTTTAACTGATGACCTCAAATATCTTAGAGAAGTTATGAAAAATTTTGGGTCTGTTGCAAAAGACTATGCTAAAGAAACTTATGAATCATTTGTACATTTGCCTATTGAATTTCCTTTAGCTCCAGATGGCCATCGTCCTGTGTCAGAATTATTTAGAAAACGCTCAAACGATTTGCTATTAATAACACTGGATGAATTAAAAATTCCTTACCATATCGTGGGCGGTACTATCGAGGAAAGACTCCAGAAGATTTCAGAAATTTATCAACTAAAACCTGTAATAAGTATTGAACAAGCAGTTTCTTTAGCAAAAAAGGAAGCGCAAAACTATAATATCGTTCAGGAGGGTAAATAATATGGATAAAGATTTGAGAAATATCCTCTTTTCCAAGTTTGAGACATCCCAACTATCTTTAAGAAATCGGATTGTAATGAATCCAGTTCCAACAGGATTTGTAGAAAGTGGTGTTCCCAAACCAGAAATTGACGAGTTCTATAAGCGAAGAGCAAAAAATGTAGGGCTATTTATTATAGGCGCTATAAATATTGAGCATGAAACTGCTACTAACAATGAAAATATACCAAATATTTCAACCAGTCGTGATATTGAGGTATGGAAACAAGTAACCAAGGCAATTCACCAAGAAAAAAGTAAGGCTATTGCTGAGCTTTGGCATAGTGGGAGTTCAAGAGCATTTTCAAAAACTGATTTATCTCTTAAGGTCTCTACTCCATCTGGATACATTGGAAAAAAGAAAGTGGGGTCACCTTTATCAGTTGAAGAAATTAACCTTATTGTCCAAAAATTTGCTGAAGCCGCCAGAAAAGCTCAAATATCTGGTTTTGATGGAGTTGATATTCATGCTGCACACGGTAGTTTAATTCATGATTTTTTAACAGCAGAGACCAACCAGAGAACTGATGAGTTTGGTTTTAAAAATAGAACTTACTTTGCAGAAAGAGTTATTAAGGAATGTAGAAAAGTTGTTGGGGACAATTTTCCGATTTTCATTCGCCTATCAAATTTTAAAAGTTATGATCCTACTGCAAAATTAGCAAAAACTTTAGAGGAATTAAAACAAATCATAATACCAATTTCAAATGCAGGTGTTGATATCTTTGACTGCTCTGAAATAAACTATACAGATTCTGCTGTCACTGGAAAATCAGGCAATTTATCATACTGGGTGAAAAAAATTGCAAATAAGCCTACAATAACAACTGGAGGCATAGGTTCACCTGAAATTCTATACAAAGATATTCCAACACTTATTACAGAAATAACATCACAACCTAAAATGTCATATCTTCATTTACAAAGGAAAAAGGCACAAATTTTTTACTCGAATAATTTAGTTTCTGATTTTAAAGAAGGAGGGTTTGATTTACTTGCTTTTGGTCGTCCTCTATTGATAAATGAAAATTGGTTTGATGAAATAACGGAGGAAGATTGATGAAAAAAACAAATACAAAAGCGCCAGCTTATCTACTTTTTATTCTTTCACTAGGATACATTATGGCGGTCCTAGATACAACCGGAGTGGTTCTTGCTGTTCCCCATATTGAAACAGCTATGAGCGTCTCATTAGAGCAATCCATTTGGATTATTAACGCCTATACACTAGCTTTAGGGTCTTTACTCCTACTTTCAGGAAATCTAACAACAAAATATGGTGCTAAACGAATTTTATTAATTGGAATGACAATTTTTACACTATCCTCGTTTGGGTGCTCTTTTTCACCAAATATTGAAACATTAATTATACTTAGATTCATTCAAGGTTTCGGTGCTTCTTTGTTTATGCCAAGTTCATTAGCACTTTTATTCATTTCATACCCCGATTCTACTAAAAGAGCACGTATGTTAGGAATCTGGACAGCAATTATTTCTGTTGCAACCGGTACTGGTTCTTTTATTGGTGGACTAATAATTAACTACTTCGGATGGAGGGGTATTTTCTTGGTCAATATTCCATTTGGAATTTTGACAGTAATTTCAATATTACTTCTCGTGAAAAATAATATTGCCAATCTAAAGACCAGAATTGACATCTTTAGTAATATATTTCTGGTTACAACTATCGGAAGTCTAGTTATTTACCTTGTTGAAGGGAATCAATATGGTTATAGTAACTCAAATCTTTTATTGTTTCTTCTCCTATTTATATTATTTGCTATTGGTTTAGTAGTCCACGATAAAAAAAGTAAAGCACCTATTGTTCCCCACCAACTATTAAAAAATGCTAAGTTTATTGTCTCTAATCTATTAGGTTTAGTAGTTAACATTTCACTATATGGCATTGTTTTGGTGCTAGGACTCTATTTTCAAACTTATTTAAACCTTTCCTCAATGGTTTCTGGACTCCTCATTCTACCAGGAATGATTGTCTTAATTATTGGTAATTTATTTTACGCACGTGCTGTAAAACGATTTTCCGTGGGAAGCCTCGCTACTGTCTCAATTATTTTTGCCATTGTAGGAGCAGCAGGAATTTTTGGAATTGGAGTTCTTTTTCATGAAATTCAACTATACATCCTAATTCCTTTATTTTCTTTAATGAGTCTAGGTATCGGAGTGTTAACTCCAGCAACTACAACCATTCTTATGGAAGCTGCTGGTCAAGAATTATCTGGAATTGCTGGTGCAACTCTAAACGCTAACAAACAGATTGGTGGACTTTTTGGTACAACAATTATGGGGATTGTAACTACTAATTTATCCCATGATTGGAATATAGTCATCGTTATCGCATTTTTGGTTAACGTGATAATGTATATTGCTACTTGGTTAATTGCTAGTCGTTACCTTTATGGAAAAGAATAAAACTAAACAGAACGCAATCAATTTAAAAGTTGATTGCGTTTTATATTATTTCTCAGCACAATTACTCCAATCATCATAATTTGCTTAATAAATAACTCAAAAAAAGACAACTTCAAGGTAATTTCTTTATAAATCTATCTTTTCAAATCGAATAACATCAAGTTCTTTGTCTGATTGGTCTTTATATAACACAATCAGATTGTCAATTTTCTTCTGAATATCTTTTTCATATTTAAGGTTAATAAGCTCTATCTTCTCCTCGTCAGACATAGTATTGTTGCTTCCCAATTTCAATGTTTGATTGAGTTTCTCTTTCATATAAGTTTTTTGTTCTACCTCTCGCTGGAATTTTGAGTAATCAAAAAGACTCTGTAACAGCACTTCTTCTTCTACCATACGAGCATACTGAAAATCATTTGCCAAACGTTCCAAATGCTCTTCCCACTTTAAATCCTCTTTCTTTTCTCCAAACTCACTATAAGGAAAGAGTTCATCCACATCTATTTTTATAGCTTTCGCAATATCTTCTAGGCGTTCTCAACTGGGTTCGGTAGTGCCTTTCTCATTGTTAATAATTGTTTGTTTAGTTACACCTAGAATTTTTCCCAATTCTTTTTGTGTCATTCTTGCTTTTAACAAACTGACTTAGTAATAAGATGAAATCAGTCAAACGCTGTCATTAGGAACTTACTCACACCATACCTCACAAATTTAAGATACACCGGAGCAACTTTGGCAAGGCAGGCTGGAACATCCTTAAACGCTATTTCAGAAGCACTTACTCATAGCAACATCCAAATAACGAAGACTTATGTAAATACTACTGAAACAGTAAATCAAATAGCAGGAGAAATAGCTTTTAGAAGTCTCAAAAAGTAATAGGGTGAACTTGGGGTGAATTTTCGTTTTTTAAACAAAAAAAGACATCCAAGAGAAAATTCTTGAATGTCTGTAAACGTTGATATAATCGTATTGATTAACGTTTACTAAATTGTGATGCTTTACGAGCTTTCTTAAGACCTGGTTTGGCTAACTGAAAAATTAAATTAATTCAAATACCTTTGTTTAAGCAATATCTATCTGCAAAATATTAAGTTGATTTTTATCTACTTTCAAATAATTTTATCTAAATAGGGCAAATTATTCTACAAAATAAACAAATATGAGTCAGGTATATCAACAATTTGGCCTATAGCACAAAAAATCAATGACTAAATCAATAAACCAAGCGTACCATCTCTACTTTCAAAAAAGTAAAGATGGTACATTTTATATAAGTAATAAATTAAACACCAAAATGCTAACCACCTTCTACTACATTGTTGGAATAGAAAGATCAAAATATTCCTTTTATTTTCCCAAATAATTAAGGTTGACAAATATCTAGTTTTTTTATAAAATTAAATTACAAAATATATTTTTGGATTACATATACATCGTTACCTAACAAATCATTATTTACTTAAGAAGTTCGTGTTTATTATGCCTCCTTAACACATTCAACTATTGAAAAAGCTAAAATTAAAAAGGAAATCAGAATATGAAAATACTAAACATTAATATTAATGACTTTGGTGGCCCCGAAAACCATCGTGAAGATTTTAAAAACAAACTTGGAAATGGCAAATATATTCAAGAATGGGACAAGCTGGATAAAAAGGAAACAATAAATTCTTTTATCAGTAAAATTGATGAATACAAACCTGATATTATTATCATACAAGAATATGATATAAATTCTACAGAATGTCAATATATTTTTGTACCCCTGATGCGTAAGAAAGGTTATATTCTAAAATCAGTACCACCAACTAAACGTGCATCTATGACAGTATTCTTTGTTAAAAACGGTCTAGGAGACAAAGAAATTTCGACAGACCATTTGCGTAATGGCAGAGCATATGCAATACAAGTAAATGATTTAGTAATTTACTGTACACATGTTCCACCAAGTGGCTATGTTGAGAGTTTCTGGAAGGAAATCAATAATTTTGTACAAAAATTCAAGAACAACAAGTTGTTGCTCATTGGAGATTTTAANACCGTGAACTTCAAGAATAATAAAGCACTAGATAATTTATTAGAAAATCCTATCCATAAAATCCATAANATTTGGTCTCATGAAGGATGTAATACTCCAGGAGATTATGTATTGGCTAATTTTGATATCAATCAAGATGGGATTGATTATTTTCCTACTAAAGCCATTACTGACCATGAATTCGGTGTGGTTATTACAACAGACTAGACTAACTTCTCATTAAAGTTGAGTAAATAAACTGAATGACATTCTAGAATTAAAAGGAGAACTTATGGCATCAATATTCTTTTTTAACGCCCCTAATGTTTTAGTCTACCAAATTCAAAAAGAAAAGGTAGTGGCGAGAAATATAACTTTAGATTATTCAAATTCCGATTTTGTCTTCCCAGTAATAGATGCTTATATTGATTCAGGAAATAGTTTTGATTTTATTTTTAGCAACAATGTTTTAGTTATACCTGATCCTCGCCCAAAACAAAGCATTAAGACATATTCTCTCTATTTTAACAGTGATATGATTCCAATTTCTACACAAGGAGAATGGATAGCTTGTTTTGGCATTATAAAAAAAGAAAATGAGATGTTTGTTGCTGGAAATATTCAACTCGATCAAACGTTACATTTAATAAAACATTTTACAATAACAGATTCTAACAATAATCGTTTACCTATACAATACACATAGAGAAAAGTAAAAGTTAGCCACATTACTTGAGGTTCTTGATAAACATTTAACTTCCTTAGGTACTTATAGTGGAATAAAATAAAATTTGAACAAATCGGTTGAGAAGGCCAAGTTGATTTCTAGCGATATTTTAGAAGTTGCAATGTACTATTACTATAGAAACTGAATTGTTTATTGATAACATGCATTATCTTTTGTACTTTTCCCTAAAACAAATCTATTTTTAATTATAATAAACTACACAATTACTATAAAGGAGAATTTATAAGTGGAATTTCAAGTTAGAGTATCAAGTGAAGCTATTTTTTATTTTGAAAAATTGAAAAAAATGTATTCAAATAATTCTAAAATTGAACTCACGCGTAGTCAAATACTCACTAGAGCTTTCAAAGAAACTAAAGTTATTAGCAATTGGACATCTATCATTAATGATACAGAAACAATATCATTAGAATATTTAGAATATCAAAAAGGTTACGGAACTAATGTAAAAGTACAAATAAGTGATGAGGTTGAAAAGGGCATTAGGGAGTTAAAAATACTATTACCAAATTTTACAACTACTAGAAGTGTAACCATCGGAGTTGCTGTTAAATTTATGTTAAAAGGAGCTATTATATTAAATAAAACAGGAAAGATAAATACAAATAAAAATTTATCTACCATGGAAGCAATAGAGGAATTAAAACAAAATTTGCACGATATAGTTGCTCCCATAAATTATAATATACTAGAAAACATATTGAATAATTTCAAAGATAACATCTCATTGATAAAATAAAGTCTGAGCAAAAAGTCTTTAAAATCAAAAATGTATAATATCAGGCGTTGAAAAACCTTGATACTATGCGTTTTATTGTAGGAAGATTTACTCCATTTTTTACTAAAATTGAGTTTTTGCCAAACCTCCTTTATTATTTCATAAGTGATATCACTTATAAAGCCACTTATAAAAAAATTTTTCTAAAAAACTTACAAAAATCCTTGACATTATTTTTAGATAGGATTATAATAAAAGTATAGTCGTAGTTAGACAAAAAATATTTTCGTGGAGGCCCTTTATGGAAATTTACACTTATTCCGATTTTCTTCAAGAGAAAACTGCTTTGACTTTTGAAGATGCACATAAAATCTATAATGAACTAATTAGTTCATTTGACATAAAAGATCCAATTTTCCTTGATGACTGGACAATGTTGATTGAGTTAGCTGCAGAGTATACTGAAATTCGTGTCAAATCTGCAACATTATCAAAAGAAAGACAAGGCAAGCATGGGGAGCTTAGAACTTCTGCTCATAATGCTTTCATCATACAATTAAATGCACTAAAAAGCGAAATCGAATCTACAGGAGGAAATACTAGCTGGTTTGACAAAATTACGGATGATCGACAACGTCAGGGCGATTTTGCAAATTATTTAGCATACATTTATGCTTTAAGCACTAGATCATCATAAAATCAAAACTATTTTCAAAATTTCATTTATGATTATCAAAAGTAAACTTCATTGTAAAGAAAGGAACATATAATGGAACATCAAGAAGTTATTGATTGGTTGAAATATTGTGACGAAAATAGCATCAAACCATGGGAATGGGACTTTAAAAACCATTCACTTTCTCCACTACCCAATGATAGTATTATTGCTTTTTTAAAATACAAACAACTCCCTAACAATGTGGGTATAGATTGTGATAAAGCTGCATTATATCTATATAAACTTTTGGGATGGCAAGAGTCACAGGATAGTATCATTAGAGGAGAAACAATGAACTCCTTTATTACCACTTTTATAGAAGCAATTAAAAATAGTTCAAACTTTGATGAAGTTTCAGCAAAAATCGGCATAACAAAGAAGAAAATCTCAGTTTCTGTTCTTTGTGAACATCAGAATTATTTAAAATTTGAAACTATTCAAAATAATTTAGAGAACTTTAAATCATTTGCAAGAAACACTCATACAATCGGAAATTTTACAGTATTTCCTAATTGGATGAATTGTGGTAGAGGTCTTTGTTTAGGTGATTACTGGGATATCACTTTAATATCACTTCAAGAATTTTTAAACATTTTATCTCCTGAAGCATGGGAAAACTTTATAAAAATGTACCACCTTCAACCATATGTTAATTTTGATTATAGTGTAGAGTTATTTTGGGATAATCATGATAATAATGCCATCAAGCCCACAAAAGAAGAGAATTTCCAAATTTTTCTCAAAAAAGTCAATGAACGAATTGAAGAACGTGGAAAATTTATCATAAAACAAATCTGTGATCAATTAGATCAAAAAGATTTTCATTTCTACAAGGAAATTGAAAATATGGACACAATAAAATTTTCTAATGAATTTTAAACAGGAGGATATGTGGTCAGAGTATATAAAAGTGTTCGTCTTGCATATGAAGCCAAAGTATGGATAGATGAGCTTATTCAAAATAAAGAACGTAAAATTAAAGAACTAAGTCAGAATAATTTTCTAAGTACATTAGAACAAACACTTCTATCAAATCATTACGATGAATTAAATGGTGTTTCTTTCAATATCGTTTTAAAAGCTTCTATCGGAAGTGTCATTGAAGAATCATATAGAAATACAAAACATTACTCCACTGATAAATGGCAAAAACTACGTCAAGAAATGGAAAAAGATATCAAAAATGTCAATCCTAGTCTAGAAACATCCGTAACTCCTAGACTCTATTTAGATGAAAATGTTCTAAATGGTCTTGATGAATTTCGATATCATTTAATGAAAGAAGATGGTGCTACTAGATTACCAAGGCTTAGTTACATCATTAAACTTGTTGTATATTCCTATTGGAAGACACAACAATAACCTAAGCAGGGTTTGCTTAGGTTCTCTATACAAATAATTGTATAGTTGTTTTACTACTTAAAAAGGTGGTTGTTTATGTTTAAACTAAAAAAAGAAGCTAACTTAAAAAGAAATTATTTTATTACAAGTTCACGTTTAAAATGGTTACATCTGATAATAATTATCTTTTCTATCTTTGTTTTATTAGGTTTAATAGTAAGTATTAGAGCTCCTGCTTCTATTCAAATCTTATGTATTGTCTTTGGTATTCTAGCAATCTATAAAATAAATAATAAATTAAAAGATTTTAGATACGAACTAGATTTTGATTTAATTATCAGAGAGAGCTTACTATTTGTTTTATATACAAATCATCTCTACACTTCGGAAAAGGATAATTCCGGCTACGAAAAAATTATTAGAAGTGCGATTTTAAAATATGAATTAGATAATCAAAACGGTCGTATTATCATTAAAGCGCTTATCAGAGGTGACGAATTTAGTAAAAAGGTTCAGACACTTGATGATGTATTAGCTGGAGTTCTAGAACTTGAACTAGAAGAAAAAATTACTCATCCTAATATTGTGGAATATCACTTTTATTACAAGAAACCTGATAGACTAATATTATCAACTCACAGTCATAAAAAAGAGATAGATAATCTTGATATAGACTTAGGATATGATATAACTTATAATCCTATAAAATGTCCTCATATTTTAGTTTCAGGCGGTACAGGTAGTGGAAAATCTATATTTATATCTTTCTTAATTATTGAACTTCTTAAAAGAAACTCAACACTATATATTGCAGATCCCAAGAACAGTGATTTAGGTAGTTTATCTCATTATTTAAGCGATAAATATGTAGCAACCACACCAAATAATATTGCTCGGATTATCCGTTTAGTAGTTGAAGAAATGCAAGAACGATACCAATATATGCGTGATAACTTTCAATACGGCTCAAATTTTACTGACCATGGCTTTAAGCCAGTATGGCTTATATTTGATGAAATGGGAGCATTTCAAGCTTCAGCAACAGATAAAAAATCTAAAGAAGTTATCACCGAAGTAATGGACGGTATCAAACAAATTATCCTACTAGGGCGACAAGCAGGAGTATTTATTCTTATATCTGCTCAACAAATGAGATCTGAAACTTTAAACACTGATCTTAGAGATAATTTAGGACTAAGAATAGCTTTAGGAGCAAACTCAATAGAGGGATACCGCATGGTCTTTGGCTCAGCTACACCTGATAAGTTTAAATCTATTGAAGAAAAAGGAGCAGGATATCTTTATATGCAAGGCTCAGGGAAAGAAAAAGCTCAATATTGGGAAAGCCCTTATCTTGATACAACACAATTCGATTTTATAAAAGAACTACAATTATACATAACAAAGTCAAAATAATTTCAATAGATATTTTTGCTTAAATTCAATAGATTTTCAGCAAAAATATCTATTCCTCATCGCTTAAGCGATGACAAAAAGAAACGAGGTATTATATGAAAATTAACGATTTTCTTAAACCAGAATTATTGGGAAATAAATTCGTGGCAGTAAAAGGATATACAGAAGTTCTGGACAGAGAAACAAATAAACCTGTAGCACTACGTCTTAATGTTTCAATTCAAGATGAGGATTCTGATTTCTTTATGGAAATGATTCAGATAAAAGTTAATACGTTATCTCCTACGGCTACTCCTCAATTATTATCAGATAAAAAAACATGCCCCATTAAATTATCTAATTTAACAGTTGGACAATTTAACGGAAATTTATGGTTTTCTTGTAACGATGTAGTCCCTATTTCTAAATAATTCGGTGATACTATTTATGGCTAAACTTTTTGCAATATCTGATATACATGGTCACCTAGATGAGTTCCTATTCGCTCTCAGTAAAGTAGATTTATCTGATAAAAATAATCGTCTTATTTTAATCGGAGACTATATTGACAATGGACATCAATCTTTTCAAGTTATTTCCAAAATAATTGAGCTTGAGGAACTTCATCCTAATCAAATTATTACTCTTTTAGGAAATCACGAAGAATGGTTTTATGATTGGTTGATTTTAGAAAATCCTACTTCTTCTTCATTTTCGGAAACAACAAAAAGTTTCTTCTCTCCAGAGGAATTGACCTATATTTTAAAATCTAATGTTAACAACTTTGAAGCAGGTGTTAGAAATGAAATTAAAAATAATATCAAGTTCAACCCATTCATAAACTGGTTTAAAAAACGATATAGGGATAAACGCTATTATGAAACTGATACCCAAATTTTTGTTCATGCTGGTATTGATGAAGAAGCTGGCAAGCTTTGGAAAGACCTAACGAGTTCAGAGATGTTTACAAATAAATTTCCTATTACCACTGGTGGATTTTTTAAAGATATTGTTTCTGGTCATATTGCTTCTTGGGAAGTAGCTAAAGATAAAACTTATCAGGGTAAGATTTACTTTGATGGTAAAAATCATTACTTCATTGACGGCGATGTGTATCATAGCAAAACAATACCTGTTATCTGCTATGATACAGTTACAAAATCCTATCAATATTAAATAACATCCTAAAAAAATGGTATAATTTAATTCTATTCTTAGACTAATATCAAAAATAAAGAGGGGAATCTATATGAAGACATTATTAATTGGCGACTTACATTTAAAATCTCAACTAATTTTACCTATTGTTGACAGGATTATCCAAACACATAATATTAAAAGAGTCATTTTTCTTGGTGATTATGTTGATTTACATGGACAAACTAACAATATCCAACTATATGCCAAAGATCTCACTTTTTTATACTCTTGGAAAATAGATAAAGAGCAAAACGGAATAGAGGTAATTAATCTTATAGGTAATCATGATGCTTATTATTTACTGGGAGATCAAGCTCCTTTCTCAATTCAAAATTTAGAAGTGTTTTTCGCAGTTCAAGGATTGTTGCAGGATTTAAAATTACAAGTGGCTTATCAACTAGATGATTATTTAGTCAGTCACGCTGGTTTCAATCAAATATTTGATCCTCAAAAATGGCATTTTTCCCCCTATACCAAAGAGCATGAAGAAGAATTAGATATTCTAGCTTATACAATAGGACCAATGCGTGGTGGGGAAGCTCTTGGGGGTTCTCCTTTATGGGCACATTTTAGAGAATTAGAACTGCTTCCCAACCAAGACTTTCCTAAACAAATTGTTGGACATACTCCAAAAGAATCTATTGATATTTCTAAAAATATTATTGGTATAGATACTTTTTCATTATATATTGACAAAGATAATAAATATCAATTTATTGGTAACGGAGATTTGCTAGTTTATGATCAAGGACGTCTTGAAATCATTTCAACTGACTGGGCTACAGACCAAACATTAAAACAATTACCTAAACCTCAAATTTAACTACTACTTCTCATCATGTGACTAAGCGAAACTGCCGACTAGAAGTCGGCAAGCTGGAAGCGTGTTTAGCAGAGCGATGCTTAGAAACACATGATAGAAGTGTGGAGAAGCTTTGCTTCTCCTAGTTTATTTATTATATAAGCAAACATTACGAGAAAAGGAGATGATTTTGTGAGTTACAATCGCAAAATTATCCGAACTTCTTCGTACCTTGAAATATGGGAATACGAATCTCCAATTTTTTCAAATGATACTACTCAAATTGATGAAGACCACATTTCACTAAAAGAAAAGAAGAAACGTAGAACTTTTGAAGAACTCACAACTGCTGAACAAGATGAACGAATAAAAAGAATTTCTAACACTCGTAAAAATTCTAAATGGAAACTTCAACGCCTAATAGATACAAATTTTGATGACAGAACTAGTTTCCTTACCCTTACAACTAAAGAAAATATACAAAACAGATATGAGTTTAATTTAATTTTTGATAAATTTATTAAACGTTTAAACTATTACATATACCATTCCAAAAAAAGACTTATTAAATATATCGCAGTATTAGAACGACAAAAAAGGGGAGCGTGGCATGCACACATTCTCCTTTTTTCATTTCCTTTTATCCCTCATAAAGAATTACTGACAATTTGGGGGTTAGGTGCAGTTCGGATAAACAAACTAAATAACTTAGATGATTCTTCTAATGCTGGTCGTTATGTTGCAAAATATATGGAAAAAGGCATAGGCCAGGAATTATTAGAGAGTCTAGGAAAGAAGGCTTTTTATTCTTCTCGTAATTTACAAAAGCCTAAAGAAATAAAATTATTTACAAGCGAATCCTTAGATAACCTTGTTAAGAATGAAGATATCCTATATGAAAGCAACTATATTAGCAAAGTATTTCGAAAAGGACACTTAATTGACAATAAAGTAAAATACAAAAAAATAAAGTTAAGTAAGGAGTAAGGAAAAAATGCAAGTTATTCTACCAACAGAACAAGTTCAAGAAATACAGTCGATGATTACTAATCTCTTGCAAAATGAAATTTCTCATTTCAAAGAAGATTTAGGTTTAGATAGTCCTTACCTTAACAAGGGGCAAACTTGCAAATATCTAGGGATATCTAACAATACATTAGATGGCTGGATACAAAAGGGGCTACCCGTTATTAAAATTGGTAAGACTGTCCGTTTCAATAAAAATGAGATTGATAAATGGCTTTGTAGAAAAGCTATGCTATAATATCTCTAATGATATATCCTGACTCGTAAAAGGAGAACATCATGACAGTTACAAAAACAAATAGTAACACTTACAATCTTAAAGTGTATATACCTAAAGAAATCCGACCTAAAATGGGGATTAAAGGAAATCACTTTGTTAAACGCTATAAAACAAGAAAGGAGGCCAAAGAAGCTGAACTAGAAATTTTAACTAAAATACATCAACTTGAAAATGGTGAGGATATCCTACTTTCTAAAACTAACGATATTCTATTCTCTGAGTTCTTTAATAATATTTGGTGGGATTCATACAAAGCTGGTCAAACAACTTCAACAACTAAACCACCAACACAGGTTACTATTGATAATACTAAAACTGTTTTCAGAAAGCATATCTTACCAATGTTCGGTAATTATTCAATCAATTTTCTGAATCAGAATAAGCAAGTTGTACTAAACTTAATGACTGCTAAAGCTGAAGAATATGCTAATTTCAAGGTTATTCGAAGCTATGTAAACTCAATTTTCGATTGGGCTGAGGAATTAGAATACATAGAATCAAATCGATTATCCAAGACAATTAAGCGAATTAAAGCCACCAAAAAGCTAAAACTCCAAGAATCCAAAAATGAGGAAGATTTGTATCTATCTAGTGAAGAATTACAAGATTGGTTTGATGCTTTTAGAGAAGATTTGGAGAACGATAAATTATCACTAAAAGATTATGTCCTATTCTTTACAACCTTTATTCTAAGCGATAGAAAATCTGAATCCTATGCCCTACATTGGAAAAACATAGACTTAGAAAACGCTCAAATTGACTTAAGGCATGCACTTGACAAATATAAGAATGTAAAGTCAACAAAAGGAAATAAGAAAACGATTTTTTCAATTCCTAGTTATCTTGTATCACTTCTTTCAGAATGGAAAAAACAGCAGAAATATGAGTTAGCGAAATTTGGTATAATGCAAACATCCGATCAACTAGTCTTTACCTATATAGATACGAAAGGTAATGTAAATAGCCCTCTACACGTTGATTATCTCAATAACAAAATGAACTCTGTTAAAAGACGACACCCAAAGTTAAAACACGCTACACCTCATAAATTACGACATACAGGAGCGACACTTGCTAAAAAAGCAGGAATGAGCTTAGAAGCCATTTCTGAATCATTAACTCATAGCGATACCGTTACAACTAAGACTTATGTTAATACTTCAAACATAGTTCCATTATCTGCTGGACAAGTTGCCTACCAACATCTTAAAAATAAGTAGGGTAATTTTAGGGCAAATTTTAGGGCAAACTTTTTTAGAAAGTATAGAAAAAAGCACCCATAGGGCAAACCTTTGAGTGCTTTGAAACGTTGATATAATCGTATTGATTAACGTTTTGAGAATTGTGATGCTTTACGAGCTTTCTTAAGACCTGGTTTCTTACGTTCAACTTTACGTGAGTCACGTGTAAGAAGTCCTGCGCGTTTCAATGAATCGCGGAAGTCTGGGTCTACTTGAAGAAGGGCACGAGCGATACCGTGACGGATAGCTCCTGATTGACCAGCGTATCCACCACCTACAACGTTAACGAAAACGTCGTATGAACCTACAGTTGAAGTAACTGCGAATGGTTGGTTGATGACAAGACGAAGGTCAGCGTGTGGGATGTACTCTTCAACATCTTTTTTGTTAACAGTGATTTTACCAGTTCCTGGAACAAGGCGAACGCGTGCAACAGCGTTTTTACGACGTCCAGTACCTGCATATTGTGCTTGTGACATACTTTATTGTTCCTTTCCTTAGATAAGTCCTGAAATATCAAGAACTTCTGGTTGTTGTGCAGCGTGAGTGTGCTCAGCTCCAACAAATACTTTCAACTTCATACCTTGAGCGCGTCCAAGTGTATTGTGTGGAAGCATACCTTTAACTGATTTCTCGATCAAACGTACTGCATTTTTAGAACGAAGTTCACCTGCAGAGATTTGTTTCAATCCACCTGGGTGGTTTGAGTGAGTGTAGTAGATTTTATCAGTTGCTTTTTTACCAGTCAATTTAACTTTTTCAGCATTGATAACAATCACAAAGTCACCTGTATCAGTGTGTGGTGTAAATGTTGGTTTGTTTTTTCCGCGAAGTACGCTAGCAACTACTGCAGAAAGACGTCCAAGTGGTACATCAGTTGCGTCAACTACGTACCATTTACGTTCAACTTGGCCTGGTTTAGCCATAAATGTTGTTTTGTTCATGATTTCTCCTATATATAGTTCGATTTTTGTTTACGGTGATGGGTGTTCCTTCCCATCGAAAAGTATTTGGAAGGTTCCGGGGCCTTTCAAATGGGGTAAACAATACCGCCTACTATAATACCAAATTTCACCCCTAAAAGTCAATAGATATGAAAAATATTTTTCTGAATTCCACTCTTTTTATCTATCGAGTAGGGGATAATCTCTAGCCCCTCTCACACCACCGTACGTGCCGTTCGGCATACGGCGGTTCAACTAACTTTTAACGCATGTCGTTCAAGGTAATAATCCAAACACGAAACCAGTCCACGTTTCTCAAGGACTGGTTTTGATATAGCACGTTTAAGTACCGACTTCTGAGCTACTAATTGATAGTGGTCACCCCAGCCAGATACCTTATCTGCTATCCATTTAGGAACTCCTAACTTAAGCAA
>NZ_RJPX01000042.1:0-17185 GCF_003944325.1 Streptococcus mitis
CGTTTGACTTCTTTGGAGACAGTAGTTGGGTCTTTTAGAATGGACTGTCCAATAGCTTTGAAGGTTTCACCGCGCTCTAAGCCCAGTTGGATATCATTACGGTCTGAAAGGGTAAGGTGTTTATGTTTTGTCATAGTGAGCCTCATTTCTAACTCAAACGTCTCATACTTAATTCCACCATAAAAATCCGTTTTAGACTAATTTCCACTTCGGCAAGTCAAGTGGAAGTTGCTTTGAGAAGTTACGTTTCCAAAAAATTTTCTAAAAGAAACAGAATTTGTTTGACATTTGTTTGAAAATTCTGTAAAATGAGTTATTATATTTTTTAAGGGGAATATATATGGAAAAACAGAAAACATTTTTTGGACATCCTATTGGCTTGTCCACCCTCTTCTTTACAGAGATGTGGGAGCGCTTTTCTTACTATGGGATGCGAGCTATCCTACTTTACTATATGTACTATAGTGTACAAGATGGTGGGTTGGGGATGGATAAGACCACAGCTGCATCGGTTATGGCGATTTATGGCTCGCTGGTATTTTTATCCTCGGTTGTCGGTGGTTTTGTCAGTGACCGTATTTTAGGAAGCCGTAAGACCGTCTTTTACGGTGGTATTCTGATTATGCTAGGGCATATTGCTTTGGCAACACCTTTTGGACAAGTGGCTCTCTATCTTTCTATTGCCTTGATTATATTTGGTACTGGATTTTTAAAACCCAATATCTCAGATATGGTTGGGGGAATTTATGAGAAAGAGGATGATAGACGGGATGCAGGTTTTAGTATCTTTGTCTTTGGTATTAACTTAGGTGCCTTCGTTGCCCCTTATCTAGTGGGGTATCTAGGTCAGGAAGTCAATTTCCATCTAGGTTTCTCATTAGCTGCCGTTGGGATGTTCTTTGGTCTGGTGAAATATGTTTTAGATGGGAAGAAATACTTGCCTGAATCAAGTCTTTACCCCACTGATCCACTTTCACAGAAGGAGCAGCAGACCTTGATTAAACGCTTGCTGATTACACTTGTCATGGTTATTCTGGTGGTTATAGGTTTGGTCTTTACTCACCAATTTAACGTGGACATGATTGTTAATATCTTTACAGTGATTGCGGTAATCATTCCAATCTACTATTTCTTCAAAATTTTATCTAGTCAGAAAATAACTGCCACTGAGAGATCTCGAGTATTTGCCTACATTCCTCTATTTATCGCTGGAGTACTCTTCTGGTCTATTGAGGAGCAGGGTTCTGTTGTTCTTGCTCTATTTGCAGATGATCAAACTCGACTTTACTTTAATTTATTTGGAAATCAGATTCATTTCCCATCTAGCTTTTTCCAAAGTATCAATCCACTTTTCATTATGATTTATGTGCCGATTTTTGCGTGGTTGTGGGGGAAAATGGGGAAAAATCAACCGTCCTCTTCTAAGAAATTTGCTTACGGTTTATTTGCGGCAGGTCTATCCTTCTTGTGGATGATGTTACCAGGGATTCTCTTTGGGACAGATGTTAAAGTCAGTTCTTTCTGGTTGATTATGAGTTGGGCTATTGTGATTGTGGGGGAAATGTTGATTTCGCCTATTGGTCTATCAGTCACTACTAAGCTAGCACCAAAATCCTTCCAAGCGCAAATGATGTCTATCTGGTTCTTGAGTAATGCTGCTGCCCAAGCTATCAATGCTCAAATTATAAAATTTTATACAAGTGAAACTGAAGTCGCTTACTATGGAATTGTTGGAGGAATTACGATTGTATTCAGTATTATCTTATTCTTCTACGTTCCACGTATTGAAAAACTAATGTCTGGTATCAAATAGAGAAAAAGTAGAATTTCTATAGGGATGCTAAAGTTAGGATAATTATTTATTCATGGGATTTAGTTCTGTATTGCATAGGGCTAAGTCCTTTTAGTTTGATGAAAACTCATGATGTTTCTGACATTCCCAGTAGACATTTGTCCACTTTTTCTATTTAATACTCAATTATATTCAAAAAGCAACCTTGTCCATTGTCTGCTGACAGTGGACTTTAAAACATTTTTTTCCAATCCCTGAATAACTTCTTGAAGCTTATCAATGACGGCTTCAAATGTTGGGAAAGCCTTATTTTTAAAACCTCGTTTTCGAATTTCTTTCCAGACTTGTTCAATAGAGTTCATTTCTGGTGTATAAGGTGGGATAAAAGCCAAGTCAATATTACTTGGAATCTCTAAGGTACTTGATTTATGCCATATAGCATTATCCATGACAAGTAAAATATAGTTATCTGGATAAGCTTGTGAGACTTGCCGTAGAAATTCATTCGTCCACTCAGTATTGCATCCTCCGGCAATGAGGAAAAAGGAATCTCCTGTCTGAGCATCTACTGCCCCATAACAATAGCGATATTCTCGCATATAATGGCTAGGAATGCTAGGTCGAATTCCTTGAGGAGCCCAACAAGAACTCATCTTACTGATTCTCCCGAAACCAGCTTCATCTTGGTACATCAATCGTACTTTGTTATAAGTCCCCTTCTCTTTAAAGCGCTTACTTAAGGTCTCGAATGTAGATTTTATTTTTAGACGTCTCAATTGTCTGAGCGTCTGCCTTCTTAGGATGTTCAGGTCGAGGGGTGACTGTTCGCCAACCATGGCGTTTCAAGAGATAATAAAAACCATCACGTGTAGAAGTGCGACCAATCTCTTTTTGATAGGCTTCAAATAACTGATTGACAGTTACAAATTCCCCAGCCTGAGCAGCTTCTATATGACGTTTTAGAAATGCTTGTTCTTCTTCGTAAGTCATATATTCTCTATGACGTCCACCACGGGTCTCTTGAAGAAGAGCTTCTAAACCAAACTCCTTGTATTTTTTCAAATTCCTCCAAACAGTTGTTTTATTACAATCTAGCAGATTCATGATTTCCTTATAACTCTTTCCTTTTGAGCGAAAATAAATAATCTGTAGACGTTTATGATATTTGGCGTACGATGAATCTCTCAGGAGTTTTTCAATTTTCTGTATTTCTTCGTTTGTAAGTTTCCTAACTACTATTATAAGATGGTTTTTGATTTTAGGCTAGTATAAGATTACCAGACCAAGAGAGTTGAAATATTTAGGTTTCGGGTTCTGGAAATCATCAGATGGTTGGAAAAGTCGCCCCATCAAGATAGTGTTCGGAGATTTAAGCTTAAATTGAAGAAACTAACACAGAGGAAATGGAGTATAGACTTAACAAGACGTATTGAGCAACTGAATTTGTCTATTCGAGGATGGATAAACTATTTCTCATTGGGAAATATGAAAAGTATAGTCACCAGCATAGATGAGCGCTTGCGCACTCGCCTACGAGTGATTATCTGGAAGCAATGGAAGAAGAAATCTAGACGATTATGGGGATTGCTTAAGTTAGGAGTTCCTAAATGGATAGCAGATAAGGTATCTGGCTGGGGCGACCATTATCAATTAGTAGCTCAGAAGTCGGTAATTAAACGTGCTATATCAAAACCAGTCCTTAAAAAACGTGGACTGGTTTCGTGTTTGGATTATTACCTTGAACGACATGTGTTAAAAGTTAGTTGAACCGCCGTATGCCGAACGGCACGTACGGTGGTGTGAGAGGGGCTAGAGATTATCCCCTACTCGATTTTTCGCCCATAATTTGGTATAATAAACGGTATGAAAATCGTATCAGGAATCTATGGGGGACGCCCCCTCAAGACGCTAGAAGGTAAGACAACAAGACCCACTTCGGATAAGGTTAGGGGCGCCATTTTTAACATGATTGGTCCCTACTTTGAAGGGGGGCGAGTCTTGGATCTTTATGCAGGTAGTGGTGGTTTATCTATTGAGGCAGTATCGCGTGGCATGTCCAGTGCTGTTTTGGTAGAGCGAGACCGTAAGGCTCAGGCCATCGTGGCTGAAAATATCCAGATGACCAAGGAAGTTGGAAAATTTCAACTCCTCAAGATGGATGCGGAAAGAGCCTTGGAGCAGGTGTCTGGACCCTTCGACCTCATTTTCTTAGATCCTCCTTACGCCAAGGAACAAATCGTAGCAGATATCGAAAAAATGGCTGAAAGAGAATTATTTTCTGAAGATATTATGGTCGTGTGTGAGACGGATAAAGCAGTGGAGCTTCCAGAAGAAATTGCCTGCCTGGGCATCTGGAAGGAAAAGATTTATGGAATTAGTAAGGTGACAGTCTATGTCAGATAAGATTGGCTTATTCACAGGCTCATTTGATCCGATGACAAATGGGCATCTGGATATCATTGAACGGGCGAGCAGACTTTTTGATAAGCTCTATGTGGGTATTTTTTTTAATCCCCACAAACAAGGATTTCTCCCTATCGAAAATCGTAAACGGGGGTTAGAAAAGGCTGTGAAACATTTGGAAAATGTTGCAGTCGTGTCTTCACATGATGAATTGGTGGTTGATGTTGCAAAAAGACTGGGAGCTACTTGTTTAGTGCGGGGCTTGAGAAATGCGGCGGATTTGCAATATGAAGCCAGTTTTGATTACTACAATCATCAGCTGTCTCCTGATATAGAGACCATTTATTTACATAGCCGACCTGAGCATCTCTATATCAGTTCATCTGGTGTTCGAGAACTTTTGAAGTTTGGTCAGGATATTGCCTGCTATGTTCCTGAGAGTATTTTGGAGGAAATTAAGAAATGAAAAAAAAGATTAGATGGCCCTTATACGTCATTGCGGCCTTGATAGCGACTTTCTTGGCTTTTGTGGTACCCTTGCCCTACTATATAGAGGTTCCAGGTGGTTCGGAAGATATTCGCCAAGTCCTTAAAGTCAATGATACCGAAGATAAGGAAGCTGGGGCTTATCAATTCGTTACGGTTGGTGTCCAACATGCTACTTTAGCCCATATGATTTATGCTTGGTTGACGCCTTTCACAGATATTCGTAGTGTTCAGGAGACTACAGGCGGAACTTCCGATGTTGAATTTATGCGAATCAATCAATTCTACATGCAAACATCACAAAATATGGCCAAATATCAAGGGCTAAAAACAGCTGGTAAAGATATCGAACTCAAATATCTTGGAGTTTATGTTTTGACTGTGACAGATAATTCGACCTTTAAAGGGATTCTTAACATCTCTGATACGGTCACAGCAGTCAATGATCAGACCTTTGATAGTTCCAAAGATTTGATTGATTATGTCAATTCTCAAAAATTAGGGGACTCAGTCAAGGTCACCTATGAAGAGGATGGGCAAACCAAGTCCGCAGAAGGTAAGATTATCACCTTGGAAAATGGCAAAAATGGGATTGGAATCGGTTTGATTGACCGTACGGAAGTGACCAGTGATGTCCCAATTCGCTTCTCAACAGCTGGTATTGGCGGTCCAAGTGCAGGTCTCATGTTTAGTCTGGCTATCTATACCCAAATAGCTGACCCTGGCCTTCGTAATGGCCGTATCGTTGCCGGTACAGGAACCATTGACCGCGATGGTAATGTGGGGGACATTGGAGGTATTGATAAGAAAGTTGTAGCTTCGGCTAGAGAAGGTGCCGCGATTTTCTTTGCTCCAGACAACCCTGTTAGCGAAGAAGAACAAAAAGCGCATCCAGATGCCAAAAACAATTACCAAACAGCCCTAGAAGCAGCCAAAACAATCAAGACAGATATGAAAATCGTGCCAGTTAAAACCCTACAAGATGCAATTGATTACTTGAAAAACAATCCCTAGCTTTTAGGTGAAATTTCCAAACTAGCGCACAAACAGAGAAGATGGTATAATAGTCAAATGGTTCAATTATTATTCACTCTAAGCAGTCATATGCTCTTTATTTATGTGAGTTTTTACCTTTTAAAGGATCTTGTTAGATGGGAAAAGGTCTTAAAAGTGACAGCTGAGAATACAGGAAAAGTTCGTTTATTAGTAGCCTTTTTCAGCATTGTAATGGGCTACATCATGAGTTCTTTCTTTATCAGCCTATATCAGTTGTGGCAAGAAGCGCTTAGAGGATTATTATAAAATCAAATGTAAAGGAAATAAGTATGGAAAAAATTGTGGTTCAAGGTGGAGATAATCGTCTGGTAGGAAGTGTTACGATTGAAGGGGCAAAGAATGCAGTATTGCCCTTGTTGGCAGCGACTATTCTAGCCAGTGAAGGAAAGACTGTCTTGCAGAATGTTCCTATCTTGTCAGATGTTTTCACTATGAATCAGGTGGTTCGTGGTTTGAATGCCAAGGTGGATTTTGATGAGGAGACTCATCTTGTCGAGGTGGACGCGACTGGCGATATCACAGAGGAAGCTCCCTACAAGTATGTCAGCAAGATGCGCGCTTCCATCGTTGTCTTGGGACCAATCCTTGCCCGTGTAGGTCATGCCAAGGTATCCATGCCGGGTGGTTGTACGATTGGTAGCCGTCCTATTGATCTTCATTTGAAAGGTCTGGAAGCTATGGGGGCTAAGATTAGTCAGACGGCTGGTTATATCGAAGCCAAGGCTGATCGCTTACATGGGGCTCATATCTACATGGACTTCCCAAGTGTTGGTGCTACTCAGAACTTGATGATGGCAGCGACTTTGGCTGATGGAGTTACAGTGATTGAAAATGCTGCGCGTGAGCCTGAGATTGTGGACCTAGCCATTCTCCTCAATGAAATGGGAGCCAAGGTTAAAGGTGCTGGTACAGAGACCATTACCATTACTGGTGTGGAGAAACTTTATGGTACGACTCACAATGTGGTTCAAGACCGTATTGAGGCAGGAACCTTTATGGTGGCTGCTGCCATGACTGGTGGTGATGTCTTGATTAGAGACGCTGTCTGGGAACACAACCGTCCCTTGATTGCCAAGTTGCTTGAAATGGGTGTTGAAGTAATTGAAGAAGACGAAGGAATTCGTGTTCGTTCTCAATTAGAAAATCTAAAAGCTGTCCATGTAAAAACCTTGCCCCACCCAGGATTTCCAACGGATATGCAGGCCCAATTTACAGCCTTGATGACCGTTGCAAAAGGGGAATCAACTATGGTGGAGACAGTTTTCGAAAATCGTTTCCAACACCTAGAAGAAATGCGACGCATGGGCTTGCACTCGGAAATTATCCGTGATACAGCTCGTATTGTTGGTGGACAGCCTTTGCAGGGAGCAGAAGTTCTTTCAACTGACCTTCGTGCCAGCGCAGCCTTGATTTTGACAGGTTTGGTAGCACAAGGAGAAACCGTGGTCGGTAAATTGGTTCACTTGGATAGAGGCTACTACCGTTTCCATGAGAAGTTGGCGCATCTAGGTGCTAAGATTCAGCGGATTGAGGCAAGTGATGAAGATGAATAAGAGACCAAGCTACGTAGTCAAGCGTTTACTTCTAGTCATTTTGGTGCTGTTTTTAGGTGCTCTTGCCCTAGGAATCGGTTTAATGGTCGGTTATGGAATCTTGGGCAAGGGTCAAGATCCATGGGCCATCCTATCTCCAGCAAAATGGCAGGAATTGATTCATAAATTTACAGGAAATTAGGCTGGAAAACCAGCCTTTTTCTAGAGATAAGGAGAAATATGAACAAAAAAACAAGACAGACACTGATCGGACTGCTAGTGTTATTACTTTTATCTGCGGGAAGCTATTATATCAAGCAGATGCAGACGACAGCTAATAGTCCCAAAACTAAGCTTAGTCAGAAAAAACAAGCGCCTGAAGCTCCTAGTCAAGAATTGGCAGAAAGTGTCCTGACAGATGCAGTCAAAAGCCAAATAAAAGGGAGTCTTGAGTGGAATGGCTCAGGTGCTTTTATTGTCAATGGTAATAAAACAAATCTAGATGCCAAGGTTTCAAGTAAACCCTACGCTGATAATAAAACAAAGACAGTGGGCAAGGAAACCGTGCCAACTGTAGCCAATGCTCTCTTGTCTAAGGCAACCCGCCAGTACAAGAATCGTGAAGAAACGGGGAATGGTTCGACTTCTTGGACCCCTCCAGGATGGCATCAGGTTAAGAATCTAAAGGGGACTTATACTCATGCAGTCGATAGAGGTCACCTGTTAGGCTATGCCTTAATCGGTGGCTTAGATGGTTTTGATGCCTCAACAAGTAATCCTAAAAATATTGCTGTTCAGACAGCCTGGGCAAATCAGGCGCAAGCTGAGGATTCGACAGGGCAAAACTACTATGAAAGCATGGTGCGTAAAGCCCTGGACCAAAACAAGCGTGTCCGTTACCGTGTAACTCTTTATTATGCTTCAAACGAGGATTTAGTTCCTTCAGCTTCACAGATTGAAGCCAAGTCCTCAGACGGAGAATTGGAATTCAATGTTCTAGTTCCCAATGTTCAAAAGGGGCTTCAACTGGATTACCGAACTGGAGAAGTAACGGTTACTCAGTAAAAGATAACATAAACTCCTATATCACTTGTGGATGTAGGGGTTCTTTTTTGGACAATTTAGGTCGGATTACAAATAGACATTGAGAAAAAATAATATGTACTGGACTAAATTTTGTGATATAATAGAGGGTAAGATACTATTTTAGGAGAAGAACTATGGAAGACCCAAGTAGTCAGAATTTGTTGCTACAATTTGTTTTATTGTTTATCTTGACGGTATTAAATGCCTTTTTCTCAGCCACAGAAATGGCCATGGTTTCACTTAACCGTGCGCGGGTTGAACAAAAGGCAGAAGAAGGAGATAGACGCTATATCCGTCTGCTGAAGGTACTAGAAAATCCTAATCACTTTTTATCGACTATTCAAGTAGGGATCACCCTGATTACGATTTTGTCAGGGGCGAGTTTGGCAGAAACTCTGGGACGAGAAATTGCATCTTGGCTTGGAAATGGCGAAACAGCTTATGCTATTGCAAGTTTCCTATCTTTAGCATTTTTGACTTATATTTCCATTGTTTTTGGGGAATTGTATCCTAAGAGAATCGCTCTTAATCTAAAGGATGCCTTGGCGATTCGTACAGCGCCAGTTATTATTGGGCTGGGGAAACTCGTTAGTCCTTTTGTCTGGCTCTTGTCTGCGTCTACCAATCTCTTGAGTAACTTGACTCCTATGACCTTTGACGATGCTGACGAAAAAATGACCCGTGATGAAATTGAGTACATGCTGACAAATAGTGAAGAAACACTTGATGCTGACGAAATTGAGATGTTACAGGGGATTTTTTCACTGGACGAATTGATGGCCAGAGAAGTCATGGTTCCTCGAACGGATGCCTTTATGGTCGATATTCAGGATGATAGTCAAACCATTATCCAAAGTATTTTAAAACAAAATTATTCTCGTATCCCTGTCTATGATGGAGACAAGGATAACGTGATTGGGATCATTCACACCAAGAGTCTTCTTAAGGCAGCCTTTGTAGACGGTTTTGATAACATTGTATGGAAGAGAATTTTACAAGATCCACTTTTTGTTCCTGAAACTATTTTTGTGGACGACTTGTTAAAAGAATTGCGCAATACCCAAAGACAAATGGCAATTTTGCTAGATGAATACGGTGGGATGGCTGGTTTGGTGACCCTGGAAGACCTCTTAGAGGAAATCGTTGGGGAAATCGATGACGAAACAGATAAGGCTGAAATCGAAGTTCATAAAATTGGAGAAGATACTTATATTGTTCAAGGTACCATGAATCTCAATGATTTTAATGACTACTTTGATGTTGAACTGGAAAGTGATGACGTTGATACTATTGCTGGTTATTATTTGACAGGAGTTGGGACCATTCCAACGACTGAGAAACTCAGCTATGAATTGGTCAGTCAAAACAAACAGCTTATCCTAACCAATGATAAAGTGAAAAATGGACGTGTTACCAAAGTAAAAGTCCAAATCACAGAAGTTGAAATAGAAGAAGAAACAGAGTAAACTAGAGGCTTTTGTCATCATGCGTGACAAAGCTTTTTTCAGTTGATTTTAAAAGGGAATAGTATCCTCGAAAAACTCAGCCCCAAATCCGTCCCAAAACTTTTCTAAATCTATCCGTATTTATCCGAAGAAAAAATAAAAAAGCCCTCCAAACTGGGCTTTCTATTAATTTGAAACCTGATAAATCAAGTTATAGAAGGCGGTAGACGGATTTGAACCGACGATCAAGCTTTTGCAGAGCCGTGCCTTACCACTTGGCTATACCGCCTTAACGTTTATTATTATACCTTGAAAATCATTCTCAGTCAATAGTTTTTTCAGATTTTTTGTATGAATAAGCCTAAATATTCTGAAAATTCGTTTACTTTTCTTGAAATCTATGATATAATTGATAACAACCTATATTTTATAAGAGGAGTAAAAAATGAAAAAAAGTCAAGTGCTTGCTGTAGCGGGAGCTACCTTATTAGTGTCAGGAGTTCTAGCTGCGTGTTCAAACACTAGTTCAAATAATGCGAAATTAGCAAAAGATTACCAATATGTTTATCAAATAGATCCAGAAACCTTGGATTATATCGTCAGCAATATTGATTCTACATCATTTATTACAACAAATGCTGTAGATGGTTTATTAGCTAATGATAAATATGGTAATCTAGTTCCTTCTATTGCCGAATCATGGACAGTTTCAAAAGATGGTTTGACGTATACCTATAAAATCCGTCAGGATGCTAAATGGGTGACAGCAGAGGGAGAAGAATATGCTCCTGTAACTGCTAAAGACTTCGTTACTGGTTTGAAACATGCTGTAGATGGAAAATCAAAAGGACTTTCAATCGTTAGCTCTTCTATCAAGGGATTGGATGCATATATCAAGGGTGAAACAAAAGACTTTTCAACGGTTGGTGTAAAAGCACTTGATGATCAAACTTTAGAATATACCTTGAATCAACCAGAAACTTTTTGGAATGATAAGACAACTAGCGGTGTCATGATGCCAGTTAATGAAGAGTTTTTAGCTTCAAAAGGTGAAGGATTTGGGGCTCCAACAGATGCTAACTCTATTCTCTATAATGGTCCATTTGTTTTGAAAGCTGTAACTCCGAAATCATCTATCGAGATGGCTAAAAATGACGCTTACTGGGATAAAGAAAATGTAAAAATTGAGAACGTTAAGTTCACTTTCTGGGATGGTAAAGATCAAGATGTGATTGCTAAAGGTTTTGCTGATGGTCAATATAGCAAGGCTCGTATCTTCCCTACAAGTTCTACATATGAAAAATATGCAGCTGACTTCAAAGATAACATTTACTTTAACGAACCAGGTGCGGGTGTTGCAACTGTCAGCTTGAACTATGGCCGCACAGCTTATAACCACACAGCTAAGACAAGTGAAGCACAAAAGACCTCTACTCAAAAAGCTTTGCTAAATAAGGAGTTCCGTCAAGCCCTGAACTTTGCGGTAGATCGTAATTCTTATTCAGCTCAAACAAATGGTACTGATGGTGCTGCAGTAGCCATCCGTAATACATTTGCACCATATAATCTTCAAGTTGGTAAGAAAACATTTGGTGAATTAGTACAAGATAGCTTGGCTAAGACAAATTCTTCTACTTGGGCTAAGGTTTCTCTAGCTGATTCTCAAAATGGACTTTATAATGAAGAAAAAGCTAAAGAGGTATTTGCTAAAGCTAAATCAAGTCTACAAGCTGAAGGTGTTGAATTCCCAATCCACTTAGATGCTTTGGTTATTCAAGAATCAACAGCGGTTGTAAACCGTGTTCAATCATTGAAGCAATCAATTGAAAAAGTATTGGGTTCAGATAATGTTGTTGTAGACTTGCAACAAATGACTCAAGCAGAAGCTTTACCAATTTCATTTAGTGCTCCAACAGCTAAAGAGCAAGACTGGGATATCCATACTTTGATAGGATGGACCCCTGACTATCAAGATCCGTCTACTTTCTTGGATCAGTTTGTCATCAAGGGAGGAAACACTCGCCTTTACCTTGGTATTGACCAAAACACGGATGCATCAGTAGTAAGTAAACTTGGTTTGGCTGACTATGGAAAATTACTTGATGACGCAAACAGCGAAAACCAAGATGTTCAAAAACGTTATGAAAAATACGCAGTAGCACAAGCTTGGTTGACTGATAATGCTTTGACAATTCCTGTAATGGCTTCTCCTAAAGAAACAGCCGTTTCATTTGTTTCAAAGGTTTTACCATTTAGCTCTTCATATTCTGTAGCTGGGCTTAAAGGTGAGAATGCAGGATACTTGAAGTATACTCAAGTTGGTGAAAAAGCAATCACCAAAGAAGAGTACGAAAAAGCTCGTGAAAAATGGTTGAAAGAGAAGACTGAGTCAAACGAGAAAGCTCAAAAAGAATTGGCAAGTCATGTGAAGTAAATAATTTCTAATAGAACTTTCTCTCCATGAGGAGAAGGTTCTTTTGGGATTTTTAAAGGAAATGATATGAAAAAATATATTTTTATGCGTGTTTTGCGGTCATTGGTTTCTATCTTTTTAGTAACAACCTTGACTTACACGATCATCTATACAATGGTTCCTCGAAAATTGATTTTCAAACAGGATACCAACTATAACAAGATTGCGACAACGGCTGATAAACGTGATAACTATGAAAATACCGTTTATGAGCGTATGGGCTATATCGAGTACTACGATACCAAAGAGTTGCAAGAAAAAGCTAGCCAGATGGATGCTTCTGTAACAGTTGAAGCTAATGACACCAACAAGGCTATCTATGAAAAATACATCAAACAAATCGGTCATGGTTGGACCTTGGGAGAATTTACTGAAAGTGGTCAATTCTACGCTACTCGTGAAATCCCAATTTTTGAACGTGTTTTCAAATTTTATGCTAACTTGATTGACATTGACCATACAAATAAAATTCAAGACCCTGAAAACCCAGACTTGAAACGTTACCTTCGTTTTGAAAATGATCCAGCGATCGGATGGTCCTTGGTCGGTTCAGGAACTAAACACAAATATCTCTTGTACTTCAACAGTCAGTTCCCATTCGTTCATCAAAACTTTGTGAACATTAATTTAGGTGACTCTTATCCAACCTATGCTAATAGTCCTGTTTTACAGGTTATTACTCAAGGACAAGGGCAAACAAAAACATCTCAAGTTCAGTTCCCAACAGGTAAGAAAACTTCTTCTGTAAATATTTACTCAAGAACCTACAAATCACCTAGTCAGGCTGACTCTCGTGAAGTAGCTAACTATGGGAAAGATGATCCTTATACAGCTACTGAAAGTAACTACCAATATCCTTCTATGATCGCCAGCTCTGCTGTCGTTGGATTGATTGGTTTGGTGATTTCTTATGCGATTGCCGTGCCGCTTGGTTCAGCTATGGCTCGCTTCAAGAACACTTGGATTGATAGCTTCTCAACAGGGGCTTTGACCTTCTTGATGGCTCTTCCAACCATTGCCTTGGTTTATATCGTTCGTTTGGCTGGTTCTTCAATCGGCTTGCCAGATTCATTCCCTATCTTGGGTGCTGGAGATTGGCGTTCATATGTTTTACCAGCAGTTATCCTTGGTTTGTTGGGGGCTCCTGGTACGGCTATTTGGATTCGTCGTTACATGATTGACTTGCAATCACAAGACTTTGTACGTTTTGCTCGTGCAAAAGGTTTGTCTGAAAAAGAAATTTCAAACAAACACATCTTTAAAAATGCCATGGTTCCACTGGTTTCAGGAATTCCTGGTGCGGTTATAGGAGTTATCGGTGGTGCAACCCTTACTGAAACGGTCTTCGCCTTCCCAGGTATGGGTAAAATGTTGATTGACTCTGTAAAAGCATCTAATAACTCTATGGTCGTAGGTCTTGTCTTCATCTTTACATGTATTTCTATCTTCTCACTTCTTTTAGGAGATATTTGGATGACCATTATTGACCCACGTATTAAATTGACTGAGAAAGGAGGCAAATAATGTCTACAATCGATAAAGAAAAATTTCAGTTCGTAAAACGTGACGATTTTGCCTCTGAAGCCATTGATGCGCCAGCATATTCATACTGGGGCTCAGTGTTTAGACAATTTATGAAGAAAAAATCAACTGTAGTCATGTTGGGAATCTTGGTAGCTATCATTTTGATGAGTTTCATCTACCCAATGTTTTCTAAGTTTGATTTCAATGATGTCAGCAAGGTAAATGACTTTAGTGCTCGTTATATCAAGCCAAATGCGGAGCATTGGTTCGGTACAGACAGTAACGGTAAATCGCTCTTTGACGGTGTTTGGTTCGGAGCTCGTAACTCTATCCTCATTTCTGTGATTGCGACAGTGATTAACTTGGTTATCGGTGTTTTTGTCGGTGGTATTTGGGGAATTTCAAAATCCGTTGACCGTGTCATGATGGAAGTTTATAACGTCATCTCAAACATCCCATCTCTTTTGATTGTTATTGTCTTAACTTACTCAATCGGAGCTGGATTCTGGAATCTGATTTTTGCCATGAGTGTGACAACATGGATTGGGATTGCCTTCATGATCCGTGTACAAATCTTGCGTTATCGTGACTTGGAATACAACTTGGCATCACGTACTTTGGGAACACCAACCTTGAAGATTGTTGCTAAAAACATCATGCCACAATTGGTATCTGTTATTGTGACAACGATGACTCAAATGCTTCCAAGCTTTATCTCATACGAAGCCTTCTTGTCATTCTTCGGTCTTGGATTACCGATTACAGTGCCAAGTTTGGGTCGTTTGATTTCAGATTATTCACAAAACGTAACAACCAATGCTTACTTGTTCTGGATTCCATTGACAACTCTTGTCTTGGTATCCTTGTCCCTTTTCGTAGTTGGTCAAAACTTAGCCGATGCTAGTGATCCACGTACACATAGATAGGAGTAGAAATGACAAAAGAAAAAAATGTAATTTTGACTGCTCGCGATATTGTCGTGGAATTTGACGTTCGTGACAAAGTATTGACAGCCATTCGCGGCGTTTCCCTTGAACTAGTTGAAGGAGAAGTATTAGCCTTGGTAGGTGAGTCAGGATCAGGTAAATCTGTTTTGACAAAGACTTTCACAGGTATGCTTGAAGAAAATGGTCGCATTGCTCAAGGTAGCATTGACTATCGTGGTCAAGACTTGACAGCCTTGTCTTCTCACAAGGATTGGGAACAAATTCGTGGTGCTAAGATTGCGACTATCTTCCAGGACCCAATGACTAGTTTGGACCCAATTAAAACAATTGGTAGTCAGATTACAGAAGTTATTGTAAAACACCAAGGAAAAACAGCTAAGGAAGCAAAAGAATTGGCCATTGACTACATGAATAAGGTTGGGATTCCAGACGCAGATAGACGTTTTGATGAATACCCATTCCAATATTCTGGAGGAATGCGTCAACGTATCGTTATTGCTATTGCCCTTGCCTGCCGACCTGATGTCTTGATCTGTGATGAGCCAACGACAGCCTTGGATGTGACCATCCAAGCACAAATTATTGATTTGCTCAAATCATTACAAAACGAGTACCATTTCACAACAATCTTTATTACCCACGACCTTGGTGTGGTAGCAAGTATTGCGGATAAGGTAGCGGTTATGTATGCAGGAGAAATCGTTGAATATGGAACTGTTGAGGAAGTCTTCTATGACCCTCGCCATCCATATACATGGAGTCTCTTGTCTAGCTTGCCTCAGCTTGCTGATGATAAAGGGGAGCTTTACTCAATACCAGGAACACCTCCGTCGCTTTATACTGACCTGAAAGGGGATGCCTTTGCCTTGCGTTCTGACTATGCAATGCAGATTGACTTCGAACAAAAAGCTCCTCAATTCTCAGTATCAGAGACGCATTGGGCTAAAACTTGGCTTCTTCATGAGGATGCTCCAAAAGTAGAAAAACCAGCTGTGATTGCAAATCTTCACGATAAGATCCGTGATAAAATGGGATTTGCCCATCTGGCAGACTAGGAGGAAGGAAATGTCTGAAAAATTAGTAGAAATCAAAGATTTAGAAATTTCCTTCGGTGAAGGAAGTAAGAAGTTTGTCGCGGTTAAAAATGCCAACTTCTTTATCAACAAGGGAGAAACCTTCTCGCTTGTAGGTGAGTCAGGTAGTGGGAAAACAACTATTGGTCGTGCTATCATCGGTCTTAATGATACAAGTAATGGTGATATCATTTTTGAAGGTCAAAAGATTAATGGAAAGAAATCGCGTGAACAAGCTGCAGAATTGATTCGTCGTATCCAGATGATTTTCCAAGACCCTGCCGCAAGTTTGAATGAACGTGCGACTGTTGATTATATTATTTCTGAAGGTCTTTATAATCATCATCTGTTCAAAGATGAAGAAGAACGTAAAGAGAAAGTTCAAAATATTATCCGTGAAGTAGGTCTTCTTGCTGAGCATTTGACTCGTTACCCTCATGAGTTCTCAGGTGGTCAACGTCAACGTATCGGTATTGCCCGTGCCTTGGTCATGCAACCAGACTTTGTTATTGCGGATGAGCCAATTTCAGCCTTGGACGTTTCTGTTCGTGCCCAAGTCTTGAACTTGCTCAAAAAATTCCAAAAAGAGCTCGGTTTGACCTATCTCTTCATCGCCCATGACTTGTCGGTCGTTCGCTTTATTTCAGATCGTATTGCGGTTATTTACAAGGGTGTTATTGTAGAGGTTGCAGAAACAGAAGAATTGTTTAACAATCCAATTCATCCATATACTCAGGCCTTGCTTTCAGCGGTACCAATTCCAGACCCAATCTTGGAACGTAAGAAGGTCTTGAAGGTTTACGACCCAAGTCAACACGACTATGAGACTGATAAGCCATCCATGGTAGAAATCCGTCCAGGTCACTATGTTTGGGCTAACCAAGCTGAATTGGCACGTTATCAACAAGGACTAAACTAATAATGGTTTTATAATTTCCATGTTAATTTTTATGGAAATTATAAACCTTTTTTTGTTGGCCTTATTTGAAAATACTTTGAAAGCGTCCTGAAAGAATTTTCGAAAAATTTTAAAATGATACTCAATGAAAATCAAAGAGCAAACTAGGAAACTAGCCGCAGGCTGTACTTGAGTACGGCAAGGCGACGTTGACGTGGTTTGGAGTACGACGGGCATGTCGTATATCTGAGGTGTAAGTCCTCCGTGGGCACCCGCTACCGGTGAACCCAATAGCGATTCCCAAGCCTGACTATCGTGAGGTAGCGGGGAGAGGAAGGGATAGCGAAATCGTGGCTCTACGAACAGGAACGTGATAGTAAGGCGTATATAGCGGATAAGGGGGCTTCAAACTCTAAAGTCCAAAAAGGTAGTCGTAACCTATATGCGTAAATCACGAGAGTAAACGAGGA